>CAYVLO010000006.1:0-1472 GCA_964452125.1 uncultured Anaerolineaceae bacterium
CCTAATCTCCCAGGGTGGCGACCATCACGGCCTTGATGGTGTGCATCCGGTTCTCGGCCTGGTCAAAGACAATGGAACGCGGCGATTCAAATACATCGTCGGTGACCTCCATCCCATCGAGACCGGTTTTTTGGAAAATGTCCTCGCCTATCGTGGTTTCGCGGTTGTGGAAGGACGGCAAGCAGTGCATGAACTTGACTTTGGGGTTGCCGGTGAGTTCGATCATCTGGGCGTTGACCTGATAGGGTTTGAGAAGCTTGACACGCTCGTCCCACACTTCTTTGGGCTCGCCCATCGAAACCCACACGTCGGTGTGAAGATAGTCGACATCCTTGACAGCGGCGGCTACATCGGCCGTGAGTGTGAGGCGCGCTCCCGACTGGGCTGCCAGGTTCCGGGCCTTGTCGACCAGTTCGTCCTCAGGCCACAACGACTGGGGGCCACAGATGCGAACATCCATACCCAACAAACACCCCGCAATCATCAAAGAGTTGCCCATGTTGTTGTGAGCATCCCCCACGTAGCAATAGGCAATCTGCTCCAGCGGCTTGTCGCTGTGTTCCATCATAGTCAGAACATCGGCCAGAATCTGGGTGGGATGGAACTCGTTGGTGAGGCCATTCCACACAGGCACGCCGGAATACTCGGCCAACTCCTCGACAATGGCCTGACCGTAGCCGCGATACTCGATGGCATCGTACATTCGGCCCAGGACGCGAGCCGTGTCTTTCATCGATTCTTTGTGGCCAATTTGGGAGCCGCTGGGGCCCAGGTAGGTAACGTGGGCTCCCTGATCGTAGGCAGCGATTTCAAAGGCGCATCGCGTACGGGTCGAGGTCTTTTCGAAAATCAGGGCGATGTTCTTGCCCTTTAGCCGCGGTTGTTCATAGCCGCCATACTTGGCTGCTTTTAGATCGGCAGCCAGCTTGAGGAGATAGGCAAATTCCTCTTTGGTGAAATCCAGCTCTTTGAGAAAACTCTGATTGCGCAAATTAAACGCCATGAGAACCCTCCTTCATAATACGTGCCGCCAGGGTGTGGCTCCGATGCGCCGGGATGGGCGCCTGCTACGACCCAAAGTTATCCGGGATCTGCACGGCGACGACCTCGCCGCGGGCGCATACCTGACCGTCCACCGACAGGTCGGTGGCAATGACGACCTTGCGGCCTTTGATTTCGGCGATTCGCGACCGCAGCTCGACGGGCCCTTCGATGGGCGTCGGCCGAAGATAATCCACATGGAGAGAGGCCGTCACAAACCGCAAGGGCGGATCCGAGTCCATGGGCCGACCCTGAGCCCGATACGCCGCAGCCGCCGCACTGCCGGTGGAATGGCAATCGATCAGCGAGGCGATCAGGCCGCCATAGATGGCGCCCGGCACCGCGGTGTGGTAGGGCTTGGGGATAAAGGTGCACACCGTCTCGTCGCCATCCCAATAGCTCTTGATGTGCAGGCCGTGTTCGTTCAGGCG
>CAYVLO010000006.1:1572-16621 GCA_964452125.1 uncultured Anaerolineaceae bacterium
CTCAGGTAGCGATGCATGTCGGCGGCGGCGCGTTTGCCGGCGCCCATGGCCGAGATGACGGTTGCTGCACCGGTGACGATATCGCCTCCAGCCCACACGGCCTCTTTGGTCGTCTTGCCCGTCTGTTCGTCGGCCACGACGGTACCCCACTTGGTGCGCTCCAAGCCGCCCGAGTCGGTAAAGACCATCGGGTTGGGCCGGGTGCCCAGAGCCATGATGACCATATCGACGTCCATGTCAAACTCGGAACCCTCAATGGGCAAGGGGCGGCGCCGACCGCTGGCGTCGGGTTCGCCCAACTGCATGCGCATGCAGCGCATGCCTCGCACCCAGCCCTTGTCGTCGCCAAAGATCTCGATGGGATTGGTCAAAAAGTCAAAGATAATGCCCTCTTCTTGGGCGTGATGGACCTCTTCGGCGCGGGCCGGGACCTCCTCCGACGAGCGGCGATAGACGATGTGAACCTCATCGGCGCCCAGGCGCAAGGAGCAGCGCGAGGCATCCATGGCTACGTTACCGGCCCCCACCACGGCCACTCTGCGGCCCACCTTCACCGGCGTGTCCCATTCGGGGAAGCGGTACCCCTTCATCAGGTTGACGCGGGTCAGAAACTCGTTGGCCGAAAGGACGCCGTTGTAATTCTCGCCGGGGATGTGCATAAACATGGGTAGCCCGGCGCCGGTACCCAAAAAGACGGCGTCGTAGCCCTGTTCTTCGAAAAGTTCATCCAATGTGTGGGTCTTGCCGATGACTGTGTCCATCCGTATCTCGACGCCCAGGCTGCGGACATAGTCCACTTCGGCATAGACCACACCCTTGGGCAGACGAAATTCGGGAATGCCATAGATCAGCACACCGCCGGGCGCGTGCAACGATTCAAAGATGGTCACCTTGTGCCCATAGCGAGCCAGGTCGCCGGCGCAGGTCAGTCCTGCAGGACCGCAGCCAATGACCGCCACTTTCTTGCCGCTGGGTGGCGGCAACTCGGGCGGATCAGAGGGATGGGCCAGATCCCAATCGGCCACATATCGTTCCAGCCGGCCAATGGCGACCGGCTCTCCCTTTTTGCCCAGCACACACAGGGCTTCGCACTGGGTCTCCTGGGGACAAACCCGGCCACAGATGGCAGGCAGGTTGTTATCTCCCTTGAGGGAGCGACTGGCGCCCCACATATCGCCTTCCTTGAGCCTCTCGATAAACGCGGGGATATTCACCCCCACGGGACAGCCCTCGACGCACTTGGGACGCTTGCACTGAAGGCAACGCAAGGCCTCCAACAGGGCCGTGTCTTCGGGATAACCGAGTGCCACTTCTTCATAGTTGTGGGCGCGGACCTGAGCATCCTGGACGGGCATGTCCTGTCGGGGGACTTGGGCTCGCTTGGGATTGGTCTTGCTGGCTTCCGACATCATCGTCTCCTTATCCAGAGAAACGGATCGCTTCCGCCGTATCGGGTAGACGGCGGATGGGTCCCGTTATTTTCCACATTGACAATCGTGATGCCACTTTTCGACGGCCTGCTTTTCTTCGTCCAGATAGATGCGCTGGCGGGCCAAAAGTTGGTCCCAATCCACCTGGTGGCCGTCGAATTCGGGACCGTCCACGCACACAAAGCGCGTCTGCCCACCGACCTCGACCCGGCAGGCGCCGCACATGCCGGTGCCATCGACCATGATCGAGTTCAGGCTGACAACGGTCGGCACGCCAAAGGGCTGGGTAGTAAGGGCGCAGAACTTCATCATGATCGCCGGTCCAATGGCCCAGATATGGGCGATGGGCCGGCCCGCCTCCAACATCTCCTTGATGGGGACGGTGACCAGCGCCTTTCGACTGTAGGAGCCATCGTCGGTGCACACGATCAGCTCGTCGCTCACGGCTCGCATCTTTTCTTCCCAAAACAGCAGGTCCTTGTTGCGGGCGCCAATGATCGATATGACGGTGTTGCCCGCCTCCTTGAGGTCGCGGGCAATCGGGTAAATGGGGGCAATGCCGACGCCGCCTCCCACACACAGAACCGTGCCATAGTTTTCGATTTCCGAGGGAAGGCCCAGGGGGCCAGTGACACTCGCGAGCTGATCGCCGGGGCTCATAGTGCTCATCTGCATGGTCGTCTTGCCCACTTCTTGAACGACGAGGGTGACGGTGCCCCGCTCCCGGTCATAGTCGCCGATGGTCAGCGGGATCCGCTCGCCTTCTTCGGTCAAGCGAACGATGACAAACTGACCCGCTTTGGCCTTGGCTGCTACGGCTGGGGCATGCACTTCGTACAACCTGGTGACGGGGGCCAAATTCTCTTTGGCCAGAATTTCGTACATGCGGATGCCTCCTTGTGACTGGTTTGCGCTTTGCCTCTAGCTGGGCCGGGGCAAGAATGGTTCAGCAATAACAAGCAAGCATCTCTATGGGAGGTCTTGCTCATTCATTAGGTCCGACGGAACTCGGGAAGCCTCGTCTGAGCAGCGGAGGGTCGATCAGGTCCTTTCGCCCAATTCGGCGATGCTGCGCAGGACCGCCATGACAGAAATCAACAGCTTGACGACCTCACCGCCGGGCACAGATTTGAGAGACAGAGTGGTCAGTGCCTGCTCGCCCCGAACGTTTTCGGCGCCCCGGGCAAACAGATAGCCGGCCAGTGCACCGATACTACCGCCGAGAATGGCGCCAACCACAATGCTTTTTTGTCGGGGGTTCATCAATACTTCCTCCTGACCAAGATTGCCTGGACAACTCCACTCACCTGGGCTGCCCTGGCATCGATGCTAATGAATGGACGGGCCACTCGATGACTTGTCTCTTCGGTCTTGTCAGCCACCTGTCGGGTCTTTTCCTGAACGATGGGCAATATGCGCTGGGTGTGCCTTCGCAGCGCCGCCATGCCCTTGATTGCAAAAAAGAACAAGGTGGCGATGGGCACGACAGCCAGTAACGTCAAAAGGCTCAACCATATCAGGGAAACGTCGCGCCAAACGGCCAGACTCATGCTCGTCTCCTTCGGGATCGTGCGCTGCCAGAAGTATACCACTTCTCCAAGCGGATGCCAAGCTTTTGCCCGTCAGATGCACATCGCATCCTGTTTCCAACCCGGTGTACTTGCCTGGGTTCCGCCTCCCTTACAAAGGCGGTTCAGCCAGGCGGACGATTTTGGGTTCTGTCTCTTTCCAACTCATTTGAGAGAGGCCCAGCTTGCGGCGTAGCCGCTCGGGATCCATGCGGGCCTGATAGTCCCGGACGGCGCAGGTCCAACGCAACATCTCGAACGATAGACCATCGGGCAGGTCGGCAGCCTGGGCCACGTGACGGAGGACATATTCCAGATTGCGGGCCGTGCAAGGAAAAAGAAAATCCTCGGGCTGGTAGACTCTGCGATAGGCCGCCAGCGTCTGGGACCAGCCGGATGGCAATTGCAGCCGCCGCTCTTTGTAGTGCATACGCGGCTTCTCGTACCGGATCTGGACGGCAGGGCCAGAGGGATTGGCCAGATCCAGATGAGCCAGGCGAATGGCCATACACTCCTGTTTCTTGATGCCCGTGTGCAGCAGCAGGGTCACCAGCAGGTGGGGACGGGGATCTGGTTCCTCCGCCGTCATCATCTGGCGGGTCGCTGCCAGCACCTGGTTCACCTGCTCGTCGTACAGGATGCGCGGCAGCGGCGTCTCCACTGGCTTGTGAACCAGGGGAGCCGCCGGATCGGAGGCGAGCACACCCTCATTAGCCAGCCAGGCAAAGAACACCTTGAGGGTGGTCAGCCGCCGGGCATAGGATTTGGCGTTGCAGGGTTTGCCCCGCTCGTGCTGCAGCCAGTACAAGAAATCCTGGAGGGTCTTGGTGCCGATCTGTTCGATGGACGGGTCGGTCTTGAGATAACGCTGGAGAATGCCGAGATCGCCCCGAAAGGACTTGATGGTGTACTCGCTGAAATCCTGTCGCTGCATGTGTTTTTGAAACTGCTCGATGGAGGCTCGAAGCGAGGACTCGGAGGTGAGGCCAGTAATCGAGTCATCCTGACTTGGTTCACCAGGGAATAGAGGCAATTGTTCGATGGTCATGGATTACCCTCTACCTTCGCATAGCACGCGCAGGGTCATTGTACGCCTCTTCCCGGCCTTTGTCAACCCAATGACTTCAGGGATCAGGGCAACCGCATTTGCAGAATCCGTGTGATGATGATGCCTGATTGAGAAAACTATGGAGTGCGGCAGCTTGCTGCCGCAAAATTACTGCGCAAGCAAGCGTCCTGGCGGCGCAAGACGCGCACTCCCAAAAAGGGGACTTTTCAGTGCGACATGATCAGCTAGGCCGACCTTCCGAATCTCCGTTGATCCAAATGCGATTGCCCTGCTCAAGGATTCAGGGTTGTTGCATAGTCGGTCATTCAATCTGATTTGATGCTCGCCCATTCTGTCACAGCTTTGTCACAGGCCGATCACGGCGTTTGTGATTCCCATCCTGTAAACTTTATGAACGAAGGACATTGGGAGGCAGCGCTTGATGGAATCATTATTGACAGAGAATAGCAGCATTCTGATTTTTGCCTTCGTGGGCTTTATCGCCCAGATGATCGACGGCGGCCTGGGCATGGCCTATGGCGTGAGTTCCAATTCGGTGCTTCTTGCGCTCGGTGTGCCGCCCAAACTGGCCAGCGCCAGCACTCACGCTGCCGAAGTAGTCACCACGGCCATTTCGGGGTTTCCCCACTTTCGCGTGGGCAACGTCGACAAGCAGTTGGTATTCAGGTTGATCCTGCCAGGTATGGTGGGAGGAGCGACGGGAGCCTACCTGCTGACCCATGTGGATGGCGACACGATCAAGCCCTATATTGCCATCTATCTGTTGATCATGGGCTTGGTCATCCTGGCGCGGGCATTCGTCAAGATCGTCGACAGTGAACTCAAGAAGGGACTGATCCCCCCCTCTGGCAATTGTTGGAGGATGCCTAGACGCCATCGGCGGCGGTGGATGGGGCCCCGTTGTCACCACAACCCTCGTCGCCACAGGCAAAAAGCCCCGATTTGCCATTGGCTCGGTGAACCTCAGTGAGTTCTTTGTCACCGTATCCGTGTCGGTGACATTTATCTTGACCATGGGGAACCTGGTCGAGTATTGGCGGATTATCCTGGGGCTCTTGATTGGAGGCGCCATTGCCGCGCCCCTGGCCGCCCTGGCCTGCAAGTACATCCCTCAGAAAATCATGATGATCCTGGTCGGCCTGGTGATCACCTTCCTTCAGGTTCGAACCCTCTTGAGTATCTGGTTTGGCATCCAGATTTTTTAGCCACCCTTGGCTCACAGCAGTAGCGCCCAAAGAGTAACTCAATGCATGTCACGGCGTGGGCGCACGGGAAGGGCGCCAAAGGCGCGCACAAACCGCACAAAATTCTCGACGGTGGTCTCAAAGAGGGCCCGGCCAAATTCGGCGGTGGCGACGGTGGGATCGCCGCACACACCGCTCTCGCTCATGCGCGACCACCAATCCTGCCAGGATAGGATCGAGGGTTCGGGCAGATCCCAGTTAAAGTACTCGACTGCGATCTGTCCGAGTTCTTTGACGGCTTGATCCATCTGAACCAGATCCGGCCGAAGGTGCAGCATCATGGCTGTTTCGTATTCCCCTGCGTGGGCCACACCTCCAGGCGCCGATCGGCGCATCTGGCTCAGGGTAGGTTCGGCCAGCGTTGGGTCGATGGCCGCGTTGGGACTCATGGCACCGCAGATCACGCCCGTCTCCAGAACCACGCGGCGGGCGGCCAAATCGGCAATGGGAGCGTTCGAGCCATGGCCATTGACAATGACAATATGGGAAAAGCCATGACGCGCCACGCTGATTGCTACCTCGGAGACGAGTTCCAACAGAGTCTGCATGTCCACCGACACGGTACCGGGAAAATCCATGTGGTGTTCGTCCAGTCCATAGCTCACCAGCGGCATCACCAGGATTTCGCCAGGTGCGCGGCGGGCGGTCTCCAGACAAAGGGCTTCTACGATCACGTTGTCGGTGTTGATCGGCAAGTGGTGCCCGTGGTCCTCGATGGTGCCAAAGGGCAGCAGGATGACCGGTTGTTGGGCAATCGCTTCGCGCATTTCGGGCCAGGTCAGTTCGTCATAGCGTATTTTGGCCATTGAATCCTCCCATTCAAACGGACCTTGCAGCAAAGGGTGCCAGAAAAGCCTGGGCATGTTCGCCAAGTTTGGCCAACAGGTAGCCGCCTTCTTGCACGACAACTGTGGGCAGCCCCAGCGACGAAATGCGTCGGCCCACCTCGTGCAGCCCGTCTCTGGAAATCATAAAGCCGCCTTCGGGATCACCCGCGACGGTGTCGAGTCCGACAGAGACGACCAGAAACCGCGGCGAAAAGTCGCGGATGGCCGCCAGCGCCTCGTCCAATGCCGCCAAATAGCCGGCGTCGCCGGTGCCGCGCGGCAAGGGCCAGTTGCGATTGGTGCCCCGGGCTTGGCCTTCGCCTATCTCATCCGAATCGCCCCAGTAAAAGGGATACTCCTCGTCGGGGTGGGCGTGGAGCGAGCCGTAGAACACCTGCGGGTCGGCGTAGAATGTCAACTGGGTGCCATTGCCATGGTGATAGTCCACATCGAGGATGGCCACCCGGCTGCCGCCCCGGCTGAGATAACGACTGGCAATGGCCGCATTGTTGAGGTAACAATAGCCGCCGTACAGCTCGGGGCCGGCGTGGTGGCCTGGGGGACGGCACAGGGCATAGGTCGCCGATTCACCGCCCTGGACCAGCTCCGCGGCCGTCAGGGCGCATTGAGCGCTCCAATAGGCTGCCTCCCAGGTGCCTTGCAGAATGGGCGTGCCCCAGCCAAAAGAGTAGTAGCCCTTGAGGCCCAGAAAGGACGCGGGCTTGCGCATGGCGTGACGACCGGCAAAGGTCCAGGTAAACACCGGACCGGGCTCGTCAAAGTAGGCGGCGCTGTCGTCATAGGCGTTTCGCAGGAATTCGACATAGTCGGCCGTGTGGACGTCGAGGATAGGTGCCAGACCGTGGTCGGTCGGTTCGAGGACAGGGCCAAACTGGGCGGATTGCACCGCTTGCAGGATGATATCGGCGCGGGCTGGAACCTCCCAAGAATCAAAAGGACATTCCGTCAGTCGGACCTGGTCCGGTGTGTATAGTCGATGTCGGTCGCTAAAGATCGTTTTCATCTGATCATGATCCGTTCATTGGCGCCAGGCCCGGGGGCCTGCCCCTCAGGCGCGGCCCTCAATCTGGGCCAGCGACTCGGAAAAGATCTGGAACGCAATGTCGGCCTGAGCCTCGGTCAATAGTAGAGGCGGCGAAAAGCGCACGCTATTCGGTCCGCACGGCAGCAGCAGCAAGCCGCGCTGGAAGCATTCTTGCACCACAGCATGGGCCTCGGCAGGGGCCGGCGCTTTGGTTGCTTTGTCCTGCACCATCTCGACGCCGATCATCAGGCCCAATCCGCGGACGTCGCCGATGAAGCGGCTCTCCTCAGCCAGATCGCGGAGGTTGCTCAGCAGGCGCCCACCCACTTGCCGGGCATTGGCCATCAACTGCTCCTGCTCGATAACGTCGAGGGTGGCCTGGGCCGCCGCACAACAGACCGGGTTGCCGCCAAAGGTGCTGCCATGGGCGCCCGGCGACCAGCTCATGACCTCTTCGCGGGCGATCATGGCCGAAACCGGCATGCCCGACGCCAGCGCCTTGGCCGAGCAAAGGATATCGGGTACCACGTCCCAATGTTCCACCGCCCACATCGTGCCCGTCCGACCTACGCCGGACTGCACCTCGTCGGCGACCAGCAAAATGCCGTATTTGTCGCACAGCGCACGCAGCCTGGGCAACCAGGCAGGAGGCGGCACGATGTATCCCCCCTCGCCCTGCACCGGCTCGACAAAGATGGCAGCTACCTCCTCAGCCGGCAAAATGCGGCTAAAAAGCGTGTCCTCGATATAGTCGATGCAGGCCAATCCGCAGCTTGGATACTCCAGGTGGTAGCTGCAGCGATAGCAATAGGCATAGGGGATGTGGGTGATGTCGGGGACCATCGAGCGGAACCCCTGCCTGTATTTGGGACTGCTGGCCGTCAGCGACACGGCGCCCATCGTACGGCCGTGAAAAGCGCCCAGGAACGCCAGGACCCGCGAACGTCCGGTGTGATAGCGCGCCAGTTTAAAGGCGGCCTCTACCGCTTCGGCGCCGGAATTGCCCAGAAACACCTGGGCCGGCGCGCCGCCGGGAAAAGAGGCCGCCAGGCGCTCGGCGAGCGCGATGTACCTCTCGTCGTAGAAATCGGCCCCGCAGATGTGCAACAACTGGCTGGCCTGGTGTTGGATGGCGCTCACCACCTGGGGATGGCAATGGCCGGTGGAACAGACGGCGATCCCGGCAGCGCAATCGAGAAAAAGGTTGCCATCCACATCCTCAATGGTGACCCCTTCGCCCCGTTTGACGGCGAGGGGATAGGCATGAGGCAGCGAGGGGCTCACCCTCTTTTTGCTGCGGGCGACGACCTCGGGGGCGTTAGGGCCGGGCAACGGGGTGGTGATGCTTGGAACGGAAGAGACAGAATCGGTCATTTTAGGGCTCCCTTCGATTGGAATCCAGAGCGGGTGTCCAGCGATACGACAGCTTGTAACTGCGAGCGATCAGGAGCGTTTCAGTCGAACGGACGCCGGGCACCATGAGCACACGTTCGGCAATCAACTCGGTCAAATGGGGAAGATCCTGGCAAAACACCTCGGCCAGCAAATCGCGCGAGCCCAGCGTCATGACCAGGTAACTGACTTCGGGAAATTCGGAGAGGGCCTGGGCGACGGATTGAATTTGGCCAGGTTCCACCGAAACGGCGATCAGGGCCGGGGCCTTGAATCCCAGCGCATAGGGATCGACAATGCCCACTGTGCGCACGATGCCTGCATCTACCAGATTCTGATAACGGCTGCGAATCGTAGTTTCGGAAACACCGGCAGTTCGGGCAATCTGGGTAAAAGGAGTCCTGCCGTCTTTTTGCAAGGTCTGCAAAATGAGGAGATCCAATTCATCCATAGGGCACTCGACCCTCTCTCTGGGCTTCTCCCGGCGATTCTTGAGCGGTCCAGGTCGCCCAGCATGGCGTCTGTCGACCGGACCTGGGTTGCGACCCAAGGATTGCGAATTTCAAAGTAGTTCGTTCATTATAGCACAAAAATCAAACTTTGAAAAGTTTTATTCCTTGAAATTCGAGGGCAAACGTCGACCCAAATACAGTGCAACTGCTCTTTGTTCCCGGAATGGGGGCTTTGAGCCAATAGGAAAAACCCCCCACCCCTGGCGGGCCTGTTTCCTACTTGCCAAAACGACCCAAACCGACTATACTATGGATGACCATCGTCGATTACCGCAAGAGTCGTGGGAAGTATGGGTAAAGGTGCGATGAAAACCCGTCTGATTGTTCTGGTAGCCATCGTTTCGACCTGGGCAATCGCCGCCTGCTCCCTGTCCGAGTTCATCCCTCAACAGCAGGCCCGCATCACATCCACGCCAACCCGAACGCCCCGACCCACTTTTACCGCCACCGCAACCCCTACACGCACCCTGACCCCCTCACCCACGCCCACAGTCACCGACACCCCCACGTCCACCCCTTTTCCTACCGATACCCCTCTGCCCACCGATACGCCGACGACGCCCCCGACCTCCAGTCCCACTGCCACGGGGACAGCCACCAAGCCGCCCACGCCCAGGCCCACCCGAAAGCCAACGGTCGCGCCGACGCCCAAACCGACGCTGACACCTCCACCCCCCTTTACGGGCAAAGTAGTGCGTGGTTTTGCCAACTGCAGTTGGGCCGGGGTTGAGGGCGTGGTCAAACATGCCGACGGCAGCCCCTATCCAGACGTAGCGGTGGGGGTTTGGACCGATATCTGGGGGGGGCGAGTGGCCCTGTCGGAGCCCAGCGGCAAGTTCTCACTGACCCTGTCTGATGTGCCACCCGGCACCTTTAACGTAGCCGTAGTCAGGCTGGAGACCTGTGGGCAACGCGACGGCTTGCCCACGGCCTCTGATTGCAGAATCATCTCGAATGTTCTCGCCAACGTGGTGGTCACAGAAAAATGCTCGGGCACCGGCGCCAATCAGGTGACCGTGCTCGAATTTACAGGGCCGTAGCAGCTTGGAAAAGGGCGTCATAGAAAAGACCTGGTCTGGAAAGAGGCCAGGTCTTTTTGCGACAACCACGTACCCGTTGGCTAATCGGGCACCGGGAGCAGATAACGACACAACCCGTCTCCGCTCTGCATACTGCTCAGGCGCTGCGGTTTCACCCCGAGGAGATCCTCGATGAGAGTGGTATCCATGATGCACACCTCGCGGTGTTCACTGGTCACGCGGCGGTAGGGGCAATTGGCATTGGTCAGAATATATCCCTCGTCGGATTTTTCCCATGTGACAAGGAACCCACGAGACTCTAAAAACTCGACGACTTGCATGAGCCTATCGACAAAGCGTTGACCCTCGATGGCAGGTGGGGCTTCTTTGGCCAATCGGTGGGCCACACGGCGAAAGATCTCTTGGGTGGCGTCGCTACCCATTGTCTCTTTGACCTCGGTGACCAGGTATCGAGCCAGATCTCCATAGCTCTGAGGGAACAACTCGTCCGCAGCGTCGGTGAGGGTATAGACCAACCGCGGGCGGCCTACCTTCTGGGAACGGTGTACTTTGGCCGCCTCGACCAGGTTTTGAGCCTGAAGCACATTGAGGTGATGGCGGATCGTCATCGGCGTCAGCCCCAGACGCTCTGCCAGATCCTCCACCGTTGCCTGGCGTTCGGCCTTTAGAATTCCCAGGATCTCTTGCCGTGTACTCTGCATTTCTGCGGTTTCCTTTCCAACAATTGCTTGGCTTGGCGCGATATAAAAGCCACGCACCCTCGTGCCGTATGTTTTGACCCGTGTATGATAGTTCATTGATCATAGCACAGGCTGCTCGATTTGTCAATTCTTATCATCTTTATTACGCACAGGGCGCCCTTTGACGCCCTGCACCGGGTCACAATAAAGCCCCTCCTTTGCCGGGAGGGGCCTTGTCGGAACGAACCGCTAGCAGCTTGTCGGAGAGAAAACCACCGAGGCAAAACGCCGTCTATTTTGTCATTCTGAGGCCCCGAAGGGGCCGAAGAATCTCGCTTTTCGGCTGTCAAATGGGATCTAATGGCGAGATTCTTCGTCGCTCCGGCGGCTTTGCCGCCTCCGTTCCTCAGAATGACAACCCTCTCCGACAGGCTGCTAGGGGCAAAGGCCGACCTAAGCGGCCATCAACGACTCGAACTCTGGGCGCTCGATGGTTTCGACTTCGATGAGCCGCTGGGCGATCAGGTCCAACTTGCCGCGTTTCGTCGACAGGATGGCCTGGGCCCGGGCGTACGCCTCATCGATAAAACGCCGAACTTCCTGATCGATTTCTTCGGCTACCTCATCCGAATAGTTGCGCTGCTCGGCGATCTCACGTCCCAAAAAGACCATCTCATCCCGATCGCCAAAGGTCAACGGGCCCAGCTTTTTGCTCATGCCATAAGTGGTGACCATCTTGCGGGCCAGCTTGGTCGCCCGTTCCAGATCGTCGTGGGCGCCCGTCCACAGGTTGCCAAAAACCATTTCCTCTGCCGCACGGCCCGCCAGCATGCCAGCGATCTCGTCCTCGAACTTGTCCTGAGTGTATAGGTAGCGGTCCTGCTCGGGAAGGGCCATGGTGTAGCCCAGATTCATTCCTCGGGCCACAATAGAGATCTTGTGAACGGGGTCGCAGTTGGGCAAGTTGGTTTGCGCCACGGCATGCCCCGCTTCGTGCACGGCCAAAATCCTCTTCTCTTCATCGGTGATCAGCCGACTGCGGCGCTCGGGTCCGGCAATGACTCGTTCCACCGACTCTTCGAGTTCTTCCATACCGATGGATTTTTTGTTGAGCCGTGCCGCCAGAATGGCCGCTTCGTTGACCAGGTTCTCGATGTCTGCTCCCACGAATCCCGATGTTTGCCGCGCCAACACATCCAGGTCCACATCTTTTGCCAGCGGTTTGCCCCGCACATGGACATCCAGAATGGCCCTTCGGCCCTTGATATCGGGCCGGTCCAAAATGACGCGCCGGTCAAAGCGCCCGGGGCGCAGCAGGGCCGGGTCCAAAATGTCAGGGCGGTTCGTGGCAGCCACCACGATGATATTCGTATCGGTGTCGAACCCGTCCATCTCCACCAGGATCTGGTTCAGGGTCTGCTCTCGCTCGTCGTGGGAACCGCCCAGCCCGGCGCCGCGATGGCGGCCGACCGCGTCGACCTCATCCACAAAGATGATGCAGGGCGAATTGCGCTTGGCCTGATCGAACAGATCGCGCACGCGAGCGGCGCCGACGCCCACAAACATCTCCACGAACTCGGACCCCGAGATCGAGAAAAAGGGCACGCCTGCCTCGCCCGATACAGCTTTGGCCAAAAGTGTCTTGCCCGTGCCGGGCGGCCCCATGAGTACCACACCCTTGGGGATGCGCGCTCCCAGGGAGATGAATTTCTGTGGCTCCCTCAGAAACTCGACCACCTCGGCCAGTTCCTGTTTGGCCTCTTCTACCCCGGCGACATCGTCAAACGTCACGGTCGGCTTTTCACCGGTGAACATTCGCGCCCGGCTTTTGCCAAAGGAAAGAGCCTGGTTATTTGTGCCCTGGGCCTGACGCATCAAAAAAATGAAAAGCACCGCCAGCAACACAAAGGGCAGAAAACTGCCCAAAATCGCCAGCCAGTTACTCCAGGGGTTCGGGGGTTTGACAGCCAGATCGACCTGGTCAAGCGCTGTGGAACTGACCCCCAGCCCCAACAAAGCCTCGGTCAAGTCTACCCGATCTTCCTTCCGCGAGACGACGCTGGTGCCCGATTTGTACTTGACGGTCAGGTCGCTGTCCTCGACGGTAATCGAAGCGACCTTGCCTTCGTTCACGTCACCGGCCAACTGGGAAAGGGATATTTCGTCCAGACGTTCGTCTGTCGGGAAAAAGCCAAAAATGAGAACACCGGCCACAACCAGAATCAGAAAATAGACCAGCGCTCCCCGCCAATTTACAGTCACCGTTTTCCTCCACCAAGGGTTACAACATTAGTTTACGTGTAGTATGCTTTCAAGACCGTAATCTTGACTCCCGAGCCTGAAATTGCCTGGCGCCCAACGCTCGTCCCCCTCGACCTTGGCTCTGACCCCTGAGCCGGAGAGGGGCTGGGCAGTTGGGGCACCCTTCACAAGCGATTCACCCGCATAATATCCATCCGGCGCCAAGGCTTCTATGTCGTCAGGCTCGGCAACACGGAACCATCTGTCTGCCTGTCCACTACTCGACGATAGCGAAAAGGCATCGGGCGGAATGGCATACCGTTGGTATACCTCACGCCACAGAGGGATCAACCCCAGAACGGCCATCAGGGCCAGGATGGCCAGGCCAGCCATCAACCAGTCCGCGCCAACGGTCTCCGCCCCTTGCTCTCCATCCCTTTCGACAGACTGCCACAGTTCTTCACGACGAACAACTTGAGGAGCTGGCACGACCAGGGACGTGCTCTGGACAATGGGCGAAACCTGGCGCGGCGTAGGCGACGGCCCGGTTGGCGGCGTATATCGTGGCTCCTCCCCTGCAGGCGAGTGCATCGGTGCCGGCCGAACCTCCTGCATGGGCGGTTGTTCCCGCCGAGACAGCAGTTGCCCCGAGTGTTCTTGAACCTCGACGAGGCCCACCTGAGAACGCAGGATAATCGCTAACTGACCGGCGTTGCGGTAGCGGGCCGAAGGTTCTTTGGCCAGGGCCTTGTGAATCACCTGAGCAAGCGCCAAGGGGACATCGGGTGCGACCGACTGCAATACGGGCGGCGACTGGCTCAGATGCTGAAACGCCAACCGAGTGGGATCATCTCCCTGAAATACGGGACGGTTTGACACCATCTCGTACATCAATGCGCCAATGACATACACATCCAAAGAAGGATGAAGGCCCCTTCCGGCTACCTGTTCGGGTGACACGTAGGGCAATCGTCCCCAGAGAAGAGCATCCTGGCTCGAACGAGAACGCAGGGCCGCTTCCAGGCCTGCTTCCGTCACCAGGATCCGCCCGTCGTCGGCTATGAACACGCTGTGAGGCGACAAGCCGCCGTGCACCCGCCCCGAACGATGGAGAGGGGCGAGGGCCTCGCACAGGCCAATACCCAGTTCCAAGGTCTTTTCGACGCCCAACGCTCCCTGTTCTGCCCGTAGATGGGCCAGGCTCCGCCCATTGACGTGGTCGCGCAGCACGTACAAGCGACCATCCACAACCCCGGCGCCTTTTACCGACAACACCGCCGGAGCACTGGGCCCTCCCCACGACGCCAGCCCCTTCAATCGCTCCAGGGTCCCCTCATCGCCGTCCCAGTCTCGATTGAGAACCAATACAACGACGAGGCGCTCGAGTTCGGTATCGTACGCCTGGTATTCCGTTCCGATGTCAATCGCCCGCCCTTCGGAAATGATGCGGTAGCGCTCGCTGAGCATCTGCCCGAAGGACAATCCCTCATTTTCCGTGACCATGATCCCTGACCTTGGGGCTGCGACCCGCTATCCATAGCCCGCTCCGCAATCTCGGACTATCGAAACTCTCGACGATCGCAGTCAATTCTATTGTACATCAACTCCCAACTTTGGACAAACAGGACTGGCGCATGGTCGAAAGGTCTGGTATAATGGAACAGTGGGTCATCACTCCCAACATGGGCTAACTCACACCTCAGGACCAACCATGGAAAAAGACGAAACATGCGTTCCAAACTGATCGTGAACCCTACGTCGGGGCCCTGGGATGTGCGCCGTGAATTACCGGCTGTGCTCAACCATCTCGAAAATCAGGGCTGGTCGACGACGCTACAACTCACAGAGCGAGCCGGAGAAGCCACCGAACTGGCCCAAGAGGCCGTTGCCGAAGGGCTGGATGCCGTGTTTGTGGTCGGCGGCGACGGAACCATCAATGAGATTGTCAATGGGCTGGCTGAAAGCCCTGTGGCCCTCGGCGTGTTACCGGGGGGCACCGGA
>CAYVLO010000006.1:16631-26041 GCA_964452125.1 uncultured Anaerolineaceae bacterium
ACCGGAAACGTCTGGGCCAAGGAGTTGGGCCTGCCCACCCGCTCCCCCCTCCATCTACTTCCTTTGGTCGAATCGGTTCGGGCGCTGGTGCCCGGCCATACCCGTCGCATCGACCTGGGACGGATCAACGACCGGTACTTTTTGCAGTGGGCCGGCATAGGCCTGGACGCCGAAGTGACCTATGCCATGGAACCTCGCACTCGGAACCAGAGGCGGATGGGCGCCCTGGCTTACGTGGTCGCCGGCCTGGCCACCGCCGCCAGCATGGCAGGCACCCGCACCCGCATCTGGGTCGATGATGAGCTACTCTACCGACGCTCGATCCTCATTGTCGTAAGCAACTCACAGCTATACGGCGGCCTGGTGCGCATTGCCACCGACGCCCGGCTGGACGACGGGCTGTTGGATCTGAATGTGTTTTCTGGCACCGGTTTTGGCGATTCGATGCGCACCGTGTTGGGAGTGATCACCGGTCTTCACGTGCGCGATCCGCGACACAGCTTTTACCGCGGTCGCACCATCCGCATTGAGACGGAAAAGCCCATGGCCGTCCACCTGGATGGAGAACCGTATGGCACCACCCCTCTGACCTGCCAGGTCGTACCTCGTTCCCTATCCGTGCTCATTCCCCGCCACATCCGCCCCGATCTTTTTTCCGAAGACGCCTGACAGCCATCTGAGGCCAGAGACACCGGCTGCGCGATCGGTTGCCAGCCTGGGTCCATCGTCCGCATGGGAGTGCGACGCCGCAGACCATACAGCTTGACGGGCGCGGGATCAAAAGCCTCTGCCCAATCCGGTGCTGAAAAATCAAAAAAGCGACCTGGGTGAGTCATCCCCCAGATCGCCTCCCCCTCTGTGAGGGGCTTGAAGGCAGGTCACTTGGCGCGTGAGTCCCGTTTTCGATCAGCCGTGGATCAACGCGGGCAAGCACTGGGTGCATACCCACAAACTGCGACCATCAGTACGGACGGGCATGAGGACGGCCTTCTGTTCAGTTGCGCCGCAGCGAAAGCAGGTCTGGACAATATACTGCGGGCCGCGCTCTACTTCGCGGGCATGGGCGGCAGCGGCGTCAAAGGGTGCGGCCTGGCGCGTCTCGATGGTGAGGGCGCCTGTGGGGCACACCCCCAGGCAAAAACCCGCTCCGTCACACAGCTCTTCCTGGATAACCCGAGCCTTGCCGTTCACCAATTCGATGGCCCCCTCCACACACGGCGTGACACACAAGCCACAGCCATTGCACAGCTCTTCGTCAATACGAACGATGGTACGTATGGTCTTTTCCATAGATTTCACTCCTTCTTCATCTCTGGAGCCATTCTACTCGATGCAGGAGGCCAGCGTCCATGACTTTTGTCAGCTTGGCAGAGGCTTGCACTTGGCCAAGGGCTGTGGTATAGTGTGAGGGTAGTCAACAAGATGGGCTGGGTTTGGTTCCTTATCCCCAAAAAGAGGTCTGGATCGTGCAACCCTTTACCTGTCCCCAATGCGGACACGAGAGCAGCTTTGACCCCTGGCTCGAATCTGCCCATTGCCCCCGCTGCGGATTCGTCCCACCTACCCATGGGCCCCGCTTGAACTATGTCCGCTGGGCCAATCGCCACACCTACCAACCCTTTGTGGATCAACTGGTAGCCCATTGGAACGGTGACCACACCGCCGAACCCGAGTTCGAGTTCGAAAGCCAACACGACGCCGAGATCTTTTTCCAGGAGTACCAACAGACCATCGGCCTTCACGCTCCCAATTACTTTCCCAACCGACAGGAGATCCTGATCTTTGCCGAGGCCTATGCCGCCCTGAGGCGCGGCAACGCCCAAGAGGCAGCCGAAGGATTCAGGGCGCTGTGCTTCACCTCGCCCAAATTCACGGATGCCCTGATCTGGCTCACCGCAACTCAAGAGGATCCGGCAGAACGACTCAAGTACCTCACCGATGCCACTCGCCTCGATCCGGCGCACCCTTTGGCCCGCGATGCCCTGGCGATTGCCGAAGGGGGCACCCCGTCCAGAGGGGGGCGCCGGGCCGAAAGGATGGCCTTGACCCAATGCCCTCAATGTGGGGGACGGCTTGACTATGAGTCCGGCGCGACAAGAATCCTCTGCGCCCATTGCGGCCACGAACTGGAGATTGCGCCCACGAACGTGATCGATGCCCTGGCCGAACCCCTCCACCATCTGCGTCTTCAGCGACGATACGAGGGGCATTCCTGGAACGAAACCAAGCGGGTCCTGCGCTGCCGGGGCTGTGGCGCCGAACTGGTCATGGCCGAACACCTGGCGCGCCTGTGCGCCTTTTGTGGATCGCCCAACGTCTTGGTGCAAGAGAGCGACCGGATCTTGGAGCAGCCCGATGGCTTTCTGCCCTTTGCCGTTGAGCGAGAACAGGCCATCCGTGCCGCGCTCGACGCTCAGCAGTCGGGGCTGCACCGCCTCACGGCCTGGATCAAGGAAGAACCCTGGGAGGTCCAGGATCTCCAAGGGGTGTACCTTCCTTTCTGGATATTCGATGGTCAGGTCGAGACCTTTCGAATCGTCTCAGGGATGGTCACAACCCGTAAGGAACGATTGGGGATCAAGATCTACGAAAACCTGCTGTTTCCAGGTTTTGATCGCCCCACCTTGGCCGTTCTGGCGGGCGTGTTCCCCTTTGATCTGAATCTCCTGGCGCCTTACGAACCACGCCTCTTGGCCAACTGGCCGGCCAAGCTGTACACCCTGGATGTCGAGATGGTGGCTGAGCAGGCGCGGGATACCATGATTCAGCGCAGCCGAGCCAAACTGCCCCAGATGCCCGGTGAGCGATATCCCATTGAATCCCAGGTCTTGGGCCTTACCTACCAGTTGATCCTGCTACCTCTCTGGTTCGCGCGCATGGTACGCCGCGACCGAGTCCAGGGAGCCCTGATCAATGGTCAAACCGGCAAGGTTACGCTGACTCTTCCAACGTCGCCCGTGCAGCCCGAAGGCACCGGAGGATATGGGGTCTCTTCTGGGATTTGACAGCCAGGAGCGGACAGGGCATAATAGGATCAAGCATCAGCCTTCAACAAGCAGATCAAACAGCATGGGCGGCGAACCCCCGCTCTTGCCCAACCTCAAGGGTTTCGGAGGAAATAGTGACCCAAGCAACGGCTGGACCGATAGAGTTTCACGTCTCGCGGCAGTCCCGAGATCGATACCAATTCGATCAATCCCTGTTTGCGCTGAACGGCAATGTCCTTGTGGCCAATTTTTACGCAGCGCGCCTCTTTGCCCAAAGGATGAACGAAAAACGGGATCTGGTCACGTTTCCCGAATCGGCCGTCAAAGCCGGTCAGATCAACGCCATGGGCCTGCTGGACGAGATCATGCACCATGTCATGGCCCTGTATCGCCAGCAGAGAAACCCCCAGGCCTGGGAAAAGGCGCTGCAATGGCTGGACGAGCGCCTGGGCCCCGCCGCCGTGGACGCTGCGTTGCGCCGGTTCGCCGATGAATTCCCTCCTCTGGCCGTCTATCGCCGTGAGATCCGCCTGGAGGACTATCTACAGGGCGAGACGGATGGCGTCCCCCATCGCCACTTGCTGATCGAGGAGATGCTGGCACTCTGGTTGGCGAACGCCAACCCGGCTTTTGATCCCTTTGCCGAGCTATTCGATGATGACGCTTTGGCCCGGAACACCGCCTACCCTCAGGTGCTCACTGCACTCTATGATTTTTTTGAAACACAACCGGCGTTTGGCCGACAAAATCAAAACCTGATCGATATGCTGCGCAGTCCGGCCTGCGCGGCGCCCCATTCGCTCATGGGGCAGCTCGAGTACATCCGGGAACAATGGGGGGGATTGATCGAACTTCACCTCTACCGCCTCCTGGGCGGGTTGGACCTGATCCAGGAAGAGGAGAAACCGGTCTTTGCCGGTCCAGGACCCAGCCGGGTGTATGAATTTGGCGCCTTGGGTGTGGAACCGGAGCGCTTTAGCCCCGACCGCGACTGGATGCCCAACCTGGTGTTGATGGCCAAGAACAGCTATGTGTGGCTGCACCAGCTATCTCAAAAATATCAACGACCTATCCACCGCCTCGACCAGATCCCCGACGAGGAATTGGATGCGTTGGCTCAGGGCGGGTTTTCGGGACTGTGGTTGATCGGGCTTTGGGAGCGGAGTTCTGCCTCGCGCACGATCAAGCAACTGTGTGGCAATCCCGAAGCGGTCGCGTCGGCCTATTCTTTGTACGATTACCAAATTGCCTCCGATCTGGGGGGCCCCGAAGCCTACGAGAGTCTGCGGCAGCGCGCCTGGCAACGCGGTGTCCGACTGGCGAGCGATATGGTGCCCAATCACGTGGGCATCTATTCGCGCTGGGTGGTGGAACACCCCGATTGGTTTGTGTCGCTGGATACCTGCCCTTTTCCCTCCTATCAATTCAGTGGACCCGATCTGTCGGAAGACGAGCGGGTGGGCATCCTGATCGAAGACCACTATTACGATCGCACCGATGCCGCTGTCGTTTTCAAGCGAGTGGACGGCTGGACCGGCAGCGAAAAGTACATCTACCATGGCAACGACGGCACCTCGATGCCCTGGAACGACACAGCCCAATTGAACTATCTAAATCCCGAGGTGCGCGAGGCCGTCATCCAGACGATTCTGCACGTGGCACGCCAATTCCCGATCATCCGCTTTGATGCGGCCATGACCCTCACCAAGAAGCATTTTCAGCGGCTGTGGTTCCCGGAACCGGGCTCGGGGGGCGCCATTCCCACGCGAGCCGAGCATGGCCTGACCAAAGAGCAATTCGACGCCGCCATGCCCAACGAGTTCTGGCGCGAAGTGGTAGACCGAGTGGCCGCCGAGGCGCCGGATACCCTGCTGTTGGCCGAGGCTTTTTGGCTATTGGAGGGATATTTCGTCCGTACCTTGGGCATGCACCGGGTGTACAACAGCGCCTTTATGAACATGCTGCGCGACGAAGAAAATGCCAACTACCGCACGGCCATCAAGAACACCCTCGAATTCGACCCCGAGATCCTGAAGCGATACGTCAACTTTATGAACAACCCGGATGAAGAGACGGCTGCGACCCAATTCGGCAAGGGCGACAAGTACTTTGGTATTTGCACCCTGATGGCTACCTTGCCCGGCCTGCCCATGTTCGGCCATGGCCAGATCGAGGGCTTGGCCGAGAAATATGGCATGGAATATCGGCGGGCCTACTGGGACGAGCACCCCGACGCGGATCTGGTGGAGCGCCACGCCCGCGAGATTTTCCCGCTCTTGCACCGGCGATATCTCTTTGCCGACGTACAGGATTTCTTGCTGTACGACTTTTTTGCACCCGAGGGGCACGTCAACGAGGATGTCTTTGCCTATTCCAACAGCGCAGGCTCCGAACGAGCCCTGGTCCTCTACCACAACAAGTTCGCGACCGCCCGGGGTTGGATCAAGGGATCGGTCGCTTACTCGGTCAGGGTTGAGGAGGGCGAGCGCCCGTTGGTCCGGCAAAACCTGGGCCAGGGACTGAAACTCCACAACGATCCGGCCTTCTTTTGCATCTTTCGCGACCACCTCACCGGCCTCGAATACATTCGCAACAGCAAGGAATTGTGGGACCAGGGCCTGTATGCCGAGCTGGGCGCCTACAAATGCCACGTTTTCCTGGACTGGCGCGAAGTGCAAGACAACGAATGGCATCAATACGCGCATCTGGCCGATTATCTGGGCGGTCGGGGCGTGCCCAGCATCCAGGAAGCGTTGCGCGAGGTCTTTTTGCAACCGGTGCATTACCCCTTCAAAGAGATCGTGAATGCCGAGCTTTTCCGCCGCCTCATCAATAGCCGCACGGCCGAGGCCAACGCGGAGGAAGTTGCCTTGCTGCGGTCCGAAGTGGAGGGCAAGATCGATTTCCTGCTGGGCGAGCTAAAGCAATTCACCCAAGGCGAGGGGGACCAGACTGCCCTGGCGCAAGAGATCCTGGCCAAACTGGATGCCTGCCTAAAGCTCATGGTGCTGGAGGAATATCTGCCGGCGTCGCCATCACCCGAAGCAACAGAAGCTGTAGAGACCATCCGCCAGCACCTCGACGAGGACCTCGCTGCCTGGGGCACCCTGTTGGGATGGCTCTTTACCCACGCCCTGGGCAAGATCGCAGGCGAGAACGATTTCCAAACCCAAAGCCGGAGTTGGATGGACGAGTGGTTGTTGGGCAAAGTGGTGGCGGGCGCCTTGCAGGATCTGGGCCTGGACGAAGGCCAGGCCGCGTGGGCGGTCGGCACCATCAAGATCCTGATCGGGCATTTGGATTGGTGCCCCCAAGATGCACCTCAACCCCAACAGGCGTACCAGATCTTGACCACCTGGCTGCGCGATAGCGAGATCCAGCAGTTCCTTCAAGTGAACCGCCACCAGGGCGTTTTGTGGTTCAACCACGAAGCCTTTGGGCAATTGCTGCGATGGATGCTCACCCTGGCTGCCGTTGAGATCGGCGCCAACCGAAAGCTGAGCCCGGAGGAAAGTGTCGAGCGACTGACCGCCTGCCATACCTTGATCAAGAAACTGGAAGAAGCCGAAAAAGCCTCGGGGTACCAGATTGCGGCGCTTTTGGAAGCAGCCCGCGACCAACCCGAGCCTGCAATCCCATAAACGCCCGCGGGCGAAAGGAGAGAAACCAATGTCGAGTTTGAATCTGGGGCAGCGACCTGCCGACGATGCCGGGTATCTGGAGGCCATGACGGCCGTCGTCTTTATGGGCGGGTTGAACCGCCAGGTGGTGGCCTCCAAGTGGGAGGGATTCCTGACCGCCTTTGAAGGCTTTGACGTGGCCCAGGTGGCCGATTTTACCGACGTCGACGTCGAACGGCTCAGCGAGGATCCGAGCATTGTGCGCTACAAGGCCAAAATCCAGGCGACGGTGGAAAACGCCCGCCAGATGCATCAACTGGCCCAGGAACATGGTTCCTTTTCCACCTGGCTGGGCAACCTGCTCGAGGAAAAGGGCGTGGACGAAACGGCCAGCGAATTGGATGCCCGTTTCAAGTACATGAGCAAGGAATCCTCGCGGAGGTATCTGTACGCCGTGGGGAAAGAGATCGGAGAAGTCAGCGACAAGGTCCGGCGAAAATATGGCCCGTCCGAGGTCTAAATGCCCCGATTCCCTATCCATGTGATCAAAAGGAGGCTGTCATGAAGGACATCGTTCGACAGGTTGTCAACGTGCTGGCGACCATCGGCGTGATCGTTGTCAATGGATTGGCCAATGCGCTGCCGCTCAACGGGCTGACCACGGGTGAGATATCAGACCGCTTTGACGTCTATTTTGTGCCGGCGGGATATGTGTTCTCTATCTGGGGGCTGATCTATCTGGCCCTGATCGGGTTCAGCATCTACCAGGCGCTGCCCTCCCAGCGCGAGAACCCCCGCCTGCAACGCATTGGGTACTTGTATGCGCTGAGCTGCCTGGCCAACGTGGCCTGGCTGTTCTGCTGGCATTACGAGCTGTTCGAGTTGACGCTTGTCGCCATGCTCGCACTGCTCCTGCTGCTCATCGCCCTCTATCTCCGGCTGGGCATCGGTCGAACCCTTGTGTCGACCGGCGAGAACTGGTTGTTGCGCGTGCCCTTTAGCATCTACCTGGGCTGGATCACCGTGGCGACCATCGCCAATGTGACCTCTCTCCTGGATTATCTGAACTGGGACGGGTGGGGCATCGAGCCTGCCCTTTGGGCCGTCATCATGATCGGGATTGCGACGGTTCTGACGACCTTGATGAGCCTGATCCGCGCCGACGTGGCCTACGTCGCCGTCATCGTGTGGGCCTTTGTGGGCATCACCGTCAAGCACAGCGGGACAGCGGTGGTCAGCTACACGGCAGCCGGGGCCGCCGTGTTTGTGGCGCTGACCCTGCTCCTTGGCGTGCCTCTCTATCGGAAGCGCCGCGCCGGGTTGCCCGATGAGCGCTACCCCGCCCCAGTGACCGATCGGTGGTGAGCCCGCCCATCTATGCACAAACTCATCCGCGCAAGTTCCCTGGCTCTACTCGTCGTCCTGTTTTTGGGGGTGACTTGGTTCCTCCACAGCACGGATTCCCAGATCACAGCGGTGCGCAATACCTTGCAGTACCACGTGTCAAAAGGGATCGGGGGGCCCCCAGCCTTTGACGGCGGGTCGACAGGCCAGATCGGCGGCACCGTACGCACAACCACAGGGGTACCTGTAGAGAGCGCCGTCGTGCTGGTTGCCTCGCCGTTGGGCGATACCTATGCAGCCCAAAGCGGCCCAGACGGAACCTACCATATCGCCGATGTGCCACCAGGCCGCTATGTGCCCATTGCCGGCAAACGCGGCTTTGACGACGCCGTGAACCAGACGTGCCTTGCCGGGTTGTGTCGCAAAGATCGGGTAACAGTCCGCCCCGGGACCACCACCCTGGGCATTGACCTGACACTCGCGCCGCTCACCCCACCCGAGATCGTAGTAGACGATTCGCTGATCGTAAGCCCCACCATGGAAGTAGAGGTCGGGGCCCCCTTTCCCAGCCGGTCCTTGCGCACCCACTTGAGTTTTGAGCGGGCTGGCCTGCGAGTGAATGACTGCTGGGTGTACGAACCCCTGGAGGGTGAGGGCCCCTTCCCGACCATGCTGCTGGTGCTCCCAGGACCCGTCAAGTTCTGGGAGATCATTCCGGTACCCTTTGCTGCCCAAGGGTTCAGCGTCCTGGCATGCTACCCTTTGCGGGGCATCGATATCGACGAGGATGCAGCCGACCTGTTGACCGCTCTGGCTTACGTGCGCCAGGGGCGGGTCCCTTCTCACGCCGACCCTGAGCGGCTGGCTCTGGTGGGCGCCAGCTTTACCTCCCTCCATACCTACCGGTTGTTGGGGCTCACCGATTTGTTCGATACGACGTTGGTGTTGGGCGGGATGGCCGATGGCTTTCGCTTCCGCCGCGACGTGGAACTCGGCACAGCCCATGCCCGTCCGCCCTTTGACGAAGCCCTCATCGCCCTGGGCTTTCCCAACAGCTCACCCGAACTCTATTTCCGGTACAGCGTGGTGTACCACCTGGACGGGCTGCCGCCCATGTGCCTGCTCCACGGGCTGGACGACGAGCTGGTGCCCTTTTCCCAGGGTGTGTTGCTGGATCGAACTTTGACCGATCGGCAGCATCCCCACGAATTCCATTCGTACGAGGGCCTGTCTCATTACTTTTCGACCAGCGCGGACAATGTTACGACCCAACAGATGTGGCAGGATGCGCTGTCGTGTGTGCGCGCAACATTGCCAGGCCCATGAAAGCCGCACGCCCTGTTGACAATTGCCGCCCACCTTGACTGCCGTACGTCATTATGATATACTGTACGGCAGGAGGTCTCCATGCAAAGGACCAAACTAACGATACGGGTACCCCAGGATCTGCTCAATGGGG
>CAYVLO010000007.1:0-8163 GCA_964452125.1 uncultured Anaerolineaceae bacterium
GGGCGCGCGAAGCCGGGATCTTTGACCTGGTCGACAGCGTGGGGCAGCGTCAAACCGCGCGCGCCCTCAAGCTCTTGCACTCGATGCTGGCCGACCTGGCCGAACCCCTCTACCTTCTGTCCATGCTGGCCCGGCAGATCCGTATCCTCTTACAAGTCAAAGAGCTGGGAGACCAAGGCCTTTCCAAACAACAGATAGCCTCCCAGCTCAAGCTTCATCCGTATGTCGTGGAAAAGGGAATGAACCAAGCCCGTCGGTTCACCATGAGCCAACTCGAGGTGGCCCACGATCACCTGGTGAAAACTGACTGGCAGATAAAAACCGGCAAGATCGACGACGTTCTCGCCCTGGATACCCTCATCGTCAACCTCACCCAAGAGGAACCTGCGTCTACCCACTGATTGCGCCCTGGCCTGTTAGGCCAGGCCCCGGTCCCCTGAACTTTGCTGACCCTTGACCGGCTCGCCTGCCCATTCGCCCAGCCACAGATGATGCAACAGGATATTCGCAGCCGACACCACGCGGATCGTCGATGCGCCCTCCACACCGCCCATCACCACGTCTGTCGACTTGTTCAGGGCCGTGGGGTGGACATAGCAAATGTTGGGCCAGCGACCATATCGCTCTCGATACCGACGGACCGCGAGTCCGATCTTGTCCTCGAGCGCCCGGCGCGGATCGTTGTCATACCACAAAAGACCAACTTCCATCGCTCCTACCTCCCCCGAACCCGTGCGCCAAACCTTTACCGCCAGGCCACCGCCGCCCGACGGGCCGTCGTCCGTCTCCCTTCCAATCGGGCCCGCCGTACCTGCCACAAGCCCGTTTCCGCATCCTGAAACAGCTCAAAGCTGCCCCCGCCTGCACGAACCTGGAAAAAATGACCACAAACTGATTTTTTCCATCCCCGTCGCGAAACCGTCCAACACCGTTCGACCGCATCTACCTGGTAGCGCTGCCCCCTCCAACGAAAAAGATGCGGGAAATAGCGATGGCGGCGCTCTATCATGTCCACCGATTCATCAAAGATTTTCCAACCCATCATCCAAACTCCTTCTCACCCACGGGACTTTAGCTCGACGCACTCAGCTCCGCCACACGTCATTGCGGTCGGTCAAGAGTTCGTCGCCCCCCACAACGTGAAAGTGGCGCTCGGCAACCGGCCCACCCACGGGCGCAGGCCAGTATCCCCCCTGGAGCGTCGGAGGATAAGCTTGGGGCGCGCCCCCCTGCACAACCACCACGGGCGGGTAGGAGGATTGCGTCTGGCGATTCAGGAGATCCGCTTTGGCCGAATCCCGGCGGCTCATCGCCACCAGGAGCAGCACCGACGTGGGAATCCCCGACAACACACCGCACACGATTCCGATCACCACAGCCATCGCCTCCGTGCTCATCTGCCGGGCGACGACGACAGCCAGCACGATCACAAAGCAAAGCGACAGCAACACAACTGCCTGTTTGAACGTCATCAATCCCTACCTCCACCCCGATCCGTTGCTTCCACCAGCACCTACCTTGTGCATGACCTCCCCGTTGGCCGCCGATGGGCCAGTCGAAGAAGGACGGACGGCACCGGGCGGCCGAACCCCAAAGGCCACGGCAACCGCCAACAGGGCATCGACAAAGCCGCGCTGATAGGTGGTGGCAGCTTCCACATCGAGCGGCGCCACCGACCGGGCCGAATTTCGCATGACCTCCAGGGTCGACGCCAAAATGCGCGTCACATCCTCTCGAAACCACATATCCAATCCCATTACCAAATGTTCCTTTCTGGCGAACAGCCTTACGTTCTCTAGCGCACCAATTGCAGCTTGGATCGCACCCGATCGAACAGGGCCGATTCAGGACCCACCTTCCCCCCCGATTCCGGCGCCTTCAAGCCCAGGGCAATCGTTCCCTGCGCCTGGTTGACACGCTCGACGAGGGCCTGTGCTGCCTCCGACGAAAGATACGCCGCCTGCATTCGGGTCACCGTCCCTTGGGCCACGACCAGGAAGTCGCCCTGCCCCAACAAGCGCTCGGCCCCCGTTTGGGCCAGCCCGGTAGCCACTTTGGCGTCCTCGGGGCTGGTGACGGCGCCCACCAAGCGAACCGGGAAATTGCTCTTGACCAGGCCCCCTATGACGGCGGCGGTCGGCTTTTGAGTGCAGGCCACGACGTGGATGCCCGCCTCCCGCCCGCGCTGGGTCAGGCGCGTGAGGGCGGCCTCCATCTCCTTTCCGCCCACCTGCACCAGGTCCGCCAGCTCGTCCAGCACTACTACCAGGCGCGGTTCGGAGCGGCCTTCCCGATCTCTGCGCTCCATCTCATCGATCAGTCGCTGCAACATCGCGAGAGCCTCATCGCAGCGGCTGATCACCGGCGCCAACAGGTGTCCCAACCCGGCAAAGGGAGAAAAACCCCTTCCCTTTGGATCGATCAAAACCAGTTGCAGCGCCCGCCGGCTGTTGAACATCACCAACGAGGCAATGATGCTCCGGGCCAGCGCCGTCTTTCCGGAACCGGTCGTGCCCGCGATCAACACATGGGCCACGTTGGGGCTCGGCAGCGGCAGAAGCAAAGGCGCGCCCTGTTGGTCGACCCCCAGGACCGCCGTAAAAGGGGGCACGGCACGCCGAGTCTGAGCGTCGTGAGCCGCGCTGTTGGACGCCGCATGTGCGACCAGAGTCCGACATACCCGCTCCAAAGGCACCACCTGGCCGTCAGGACGCGGTACTTCCACCTCCATTCGGCCCTCCTCGCGAAACACCCGGCAGGAACTCGCCCCCAGGCTGAGGGCGATCTCTTCGGCCAGATTGGCCACCTGCCGCACCTTGACGCCCAAGGGAGTCAAGAGGTGAAAGCGGATCAGGCGCGGAGCAACGTCCGCCCCGGTCACACGCGACGGCACCTTGTGGCTGGCGAGCACCTGCTCGATCCGGTCGGCCTGGAATTGCCACACCTGTCTCACGGCCCGACGGCTCCCTAGCCCGCCAACCCCACCAGATCAGGACTGGGGAAAGGAACCACCCGTCCACCAACACTGGCGCGAGGAGCCCGCCGCTGAGGCAACGAGGGCAGCGACTCCAGAGGACCTTTCGCCCCAGCCAGAGATTGCCTCAACGGGCAACCGGCGCACTGCTTGGGTTGGGAAATGGGCACAATCCGGGCCGCGCATGCCGCTTGCTCGAAACTGAGGGTCGGCGCTTCATCGTCCCAGACTTCCGTGCGCCCGTTAAAGCGCACGATCAGGGACGTCGCGGCCTTCTGCCGCAGCGAAAACCGTAGGTGTGCGCAGTTGACGGCCTTGTAGGGACACGCGCGACAGGTGTTGGGCGTGACGCGATTGTCGCCCTCTGTGATTTTGGCGCATATGATCTGCCCAGTCTTGGACACTGAGCGGTGCTCGCAGGGGCTCAATCCCTGCACGTGCTCTCGGAACCTTGCCAGCGATGTCTCGGGGCCCATGTCGCCCTCCTTCCAGGCGTGATTAGAACAACTGTTCTGATTATACCAGAACAATTGTTCTAAGTCAAGAGGCAAAAGGGGCCCGACGGAAAATTTAACCTTGCTTACGTCGAATGTTTTGCCTGGGGACGCCGAAGCCGGAGTTCATCCAACTCGGCGCGAAAGGGGAGCCAATCGCGCACAGGCAGGGCCAGGCCAGTGGCATCGGGACAGATCATGTAGCGGCTGACCCACAGGCGCATCTGAAAGGTGGAAAGGGGCAGCCGCTCCATCTCGATGACCACCATGGTGGCCTGGGATATCGGCGCCAAAAAGTGGCCCTGGGCAAAGGGCCATTGGTGGGGCGGAAACATACGCACCAGCTCGGTGGGCCGGGTCTGGAGTATCTCCGCATAGGGGATGAGGAAGCTTTTGAGGGGGAATTGCAGCAAGAGCCCATCGGGGCGGCAGCGGGCAAAAGCACGCAGCCGAAAAAGAGACGTCAGGGTGAGAATGCCCGCTGTTCCCAAGAGGATGATGGACAGCGACCCACGACTTGTTCTCAATTCGGGTGGATTCCAGGCCAACAGCCCGCCACACAACAAGAGCAACAGGATGCAGGGCCAAAAGGTCATCTCCTGCACTCTCTGCTGGAGCAGAAAAGGATGCCGTTTCCCTGCCTTGAAAGGCGTCGATCCGGGTGATGACATACTTACACGCTCCCTCCCTTCCTCAGATGGCGGCTTAAGATCCCGTTGCCTACCAACCGGTCCAAGGCCAGACCGAGAGCAGCTGGGCTTGGCCAGCCACGGGGCACAGCGACGGCTGTGGGCTGTTACGCCAATCGCTGTTGATAGTCGTCGCAAAGGTCCGTCAGACTGCACCTTTCGCAGCGGGGGTTGCGGCTGGCGCACACCTCGCGCCCGTGTCGGATCAGGTTCAGGTGCAGCGCGTAATACTGCTTGGGGGTTGCCAGTTTTTCCAGTTCGTCGTGGGCCTTTTCGCGCGAAACCTTGGGACCGATCAGGCCGAGTCGTCGCGTCACCCGGTGGACGTGGGTGTCCACGGGAAAGGCCGGCAGGCCCAGCGCAAAGAGCAGGACGATGGCTGCCGTCTTGGGTCCCACACCGTGGATGGCCGACAGCCAGGCTTTGGCCCGGTCGATGGGCCAATCTGCCAGAAAGTCAAGGCTGAGTTCGCCCCGCTCCTCGCTCACAACGTGCAGGGCCTCCTGAATGCGCGGCCCCTTTTGATTGGCCAGGCCGGCAGGACGAATGGCCTCGACGACCTCGTCCACCGGGGCGTCGCGCACCTCTTCCCAGGTGGGCAGGCGCTCCCGGAGCCGGTTGTAGGCCACATCGCGGTTGACATCGTTGGTGTTCTGGCTCAGGATGGTGCTCACCAGCTCCGACACAGGATCCAGGTGGGGTCGCCAAACCGGTTCGCCATAAAGCTGAAGGAGGCGGCGGTGGATTTCCTGTACCTTGGCTTTCGGCTCCACGTCAGGATTCCCCTTCTGACTCGTCTTCCCAGCCAATGATCCACACGCACAGCCCAGCCAGGAGGACCGTCGCGACGATCAGCGCGGCCCACTGCCCGGCCAGAAGCCCGACGTGGCGCGCCGAAAACACCAGGATGACCACCATACCCACGGCCAAGACCACCCACGCGGCCAGCCGGGGATGCCGGCTGGCCCAATCCTTGATCGGCATTGTCGAATACCTCCCTATCCCCCGCGCCTCCCGCCGTTGATCAGGCGCCAAGGGGTTTCCGATTACAGCGGGACCATCACCATACGGTCCCGCAATCGCTTGACCCACACATCCCGTTGCTCGGGTGTGAATTCTCCCAGAACCTCGCGCCAGATCCGGTGCAGATCGGCAAAGGGTTGCCGTTCGTATCCCTGCGCGGCCAAGATCTCGGCCACGCCCGAGGCTCCGTCCTCCACCGCCACCAGATGGGCTTCGCACATCAGGCCCTGCGCCTCGGCCTCGACCCGCTCCAGTAAAGCGCGCCCTGCGTCGGTAGCTCCAGCCTGAGCCGAGATCGCGAACAGGTCCGTGACGGCCAACAGGTTCTCTGCCTGCCAACCGAGGACGCCCAGGAGAGCATCGCCCTCCGCAGCCACAAGAAGCCCCTTGCCATACAGCCATTCCAGAGCGTCGCTCTCGTCGATCTCGAGGCCATCCTGCGAAGCGGCGCGCACCAAGGCGACCATGGAAGCCAGGTCCTGCCGTCCGGCGCGCCGTACCTCAAGCTCTACCATCGAGAATCACCGCCTTCAAACGTACGCTCCCCAGCAAGGCATCCCATCTACCGGTGGCCCGGCCCAGAGCTGCGCCCATGCCTCATCCACCTGGGCCTGCAAGTCCGTCAAGTCACCGTCATTGACGATGACCCGATCCGCCCGGGCTGCCTTTTCCTCTTGGGGCGGCTGGGCGTCGACGCGCAGCGCCGCCTCTTTCTCCGTCAAGCCGCGAGACTGCACCAAGCGCTTGATTTGCACCGGGCGCGGCGCCGTCACCACCCACAAAGCGTCGTAGCGGCGGTGCATGCCGGCCTCGATCAGCTTGATGGCCTCCACCACAATCGCAGGCTCAGTCGCCTCGGCAATCTGCCGGTCTACCTCGACGATCACCACCGGGTGCACAATCGCCTCCAGGCGCTGCAAGGCATCCTCATCGGCAAAGACGATCTCTCCCAGCCGCCTGCGGTCGATGGCAGCGCCCTCGGCGGCACCCTCGGCAGCAAGTATCCCAGGGCCGAAGGCCTCCACCACACCCCGGTAGGCAGGGCCGCCCGGCTCCATCACCCGGTGAGCCATCTTGTCGGCGTCGATGACCAATGCCCCCTTTTCTGCCAGAATCTGGGCGACTGTGCTCTTGCCTGTGGCAATGTTGCCTGTGAGCCCGACAATCACCGGCTTCGGTCGGCTCTCCTTCATCATGCCGCCAACTCGGCCCACTGCTCCAGATACTCGTGAAGCTGACCTTCCAGCTCGCCATACAGGGTGCTCAGCTCCACCAGGCGCATGCTCTGCCCCTTTTCCCCAGCCGCCGCAATCTCTTCCTGCAATGCCTTGAGTTCCCCTTCCAGGCGATGGATCTCGGCCTCCATTTCGGCCACCCGCTGCTGCCGGGCTTCTTCTTCCCGCCGGGTGCGCTGTTCGTGGCGGCGCGCCTGGCGTTGCTCCTGGGACCACTTTTCCTTACTCTGGCGGACCTCGGGCACCTGCTCCTGTCGGGACCGCTCCTCCTGGTAGGCGGCCCAACCGCCCTCGAAAACCTCCAGGCGCTGCTCCTCCGGATGGAGGATCCACAGTTGAGTGGCCAACCGGTCTACCAGGTAGCGATCGTGGGTGACCAATAGAATGGTGCCGGCAAAATCGCTCAACACCTCTTCCAGCACTTCCTGGCTGGCAATGTCCAGATGGTTGGTCGGCTCGTCCAGGAGAAGGAAATTGGCCCGCTGCAGCACGAGCTTGGCCAACGCCACCCGACTGCGCTCCCCACCCGAGAGTTCGGCGTTCAACTTGAACACATCATCGCCGGTGAACAGGAACCGCGCCAGGAAATTGCGGGCGTCGCTCAGATCCAGGTTCTTGACGGCCAGAATCTCGTCGAGAACGGTGCGGTCGGCCTGAAGATCGGTCCGCGCCTGGGCGTAATAGCCCAGCTTTAGGCTGGCGCCCAATCTCACATAGCCGTCCAGGGGCGGCAGATCTCCCAGGATGGTCCGCAGGAAGGTGGTCTTGCCCGAGCCATTGGGACCCAACAGGGCCACGCACTCTCCCCGCCGCAGGTCCAGGTCGGGGCTAAAGAACAGGGGCGATTCCCGATCATAGCCCACGATTAGGTCCTGGCTCCAGATCACTTTTTCTCCACTGCGGAGCGGTTGGTCGAACCTCAGCTTGATGGTATGCTCTTCCAGGGGGCGGTCGACCGCCTCGTCCCGTTTGAATCGCTCCAATCGCTTGAGCCGGCCTTGCGCCTGGCGGGTGCGCTGCCCAGCCATGTACCGCCGGATATAGTCCTCTTCTTTGGCAATCAGCTCCTGCTGGGCGCGGTACTCCTTGAGCCGGCGTTCATAGCGCTCTTCCCGCTGTTGCAGGTAGTGGCTATAGTTTCCCGAATAGACCTCCAGGCGACCAAAGGCCAGCTCCCAGACCTTGTGCACCACCCGGTCCATAAAGTAGCGATCGTGGGCCACCAGGACCACCGTCCCTTCCCACTTGTTCAGGTAACCCTCCAGCCATTCGATGGCCTGCAGGTCCAGGTGGTTCGTCGGCTCGTCCAAAAAGAGCACGTCGGGCGATTCCAACAGCAAGCGGGCCAGCACAGCCCGGGTCTGTTGTCCGCCGCTCAGGTAGCTCAGCGGGATCTGGTGTTCGGAAGGATCGAACCCCAATCCCATGAGCACGTGCTTGGTTCGATCTTCGTAGGTATAGCCGCCGAGCAGATCGAACCGATCGCGCAGAGCGGCATAGGCCTCCATCGCCGTATCGGCGCGGGCGGGATCGGCCAATGCGGCCTCCAACTCTGCCAGGTGAGCTTCCATGGCCCGCAGATCGCGAAAGGCCGTCATCATCTCTTGCCACAGCGTCCGCTCGCCCCCCAGCTTGGCCTCTTGCGCCAAAAAGCCGATGCGCAATCCTTTGGCGTGGTGGACGTGACCCACAGAGGGCTCTTCCAGGCCCGCCAGGATATTCAACAGGGTGGTTTTGCCCGTGCCGTT
>CAYVLO010000007.1:8173-24033 GCA_964452125.1 uncultured Anaerolineaceae bacterium
GTCCCCGCGCGCCACGTTGCACGAGACATCCCAAAAGACATCCTGCGGATCGAACGATTTGGCCAGTTGTTCTGCAACAAGAATCGACATGAAACCCACTCTCCAAACAGGGCCATTATACCACATCGATTTTTTCCGACCAACTCTGTCGGCACCGAAATCAGAACTTGCTCCCCGGGCCAGAACAGGATATACTGAGTGCGCGGCATGCCCCGGCATGGAATCGTCGTCCGCCTGCCGCCCTTATCCCACCGCAAGGAGGCGTCCATGAACCACTCGGAAGGAACGTTTCAAGGACAGCAAGGCACCGAGCTGTACTACCAAGGGTGGCGCCCTGAGGGAGCGCCCAAAGCGAACCTGGCCATTGTCCACGGCTTTGGCGAGCACAGCGGCCGCTATGGCAACGTCGTCGACTGGTACGTGCCCCGTGGATACGGCGTCTATGCCTTTGACCTGCGCGGGCACGGTCGCTCACCGGGCAAGCGGGGACACGTCGACAGCTTTGCCCAGGTGCGCGACGACGTCAGCGCCTTTCTGGATCGAGTGCGCCAGGCCGAGCCCGACTGCCCCCTCGTCCTGGTCGGCCACAGCATGGGCGGGCTCATTGTGCTCCATTATGTGCTATACCGTCCGGCCGGCCTGGCTGGCGTCGTCGCCTCGGGCCCCCTGCTCTACCCGCCCGAGGTGCCCCCTCTTTTGTGGACTATTTCCAAGCTCCTCTCCGCCCTCGTGCCCAGTATGGTGGTCCGCGAGGGCCTGGACGCCACCGCCATTTCCCGCGATCAGGCCGTGGTCGATGCCTATGTCCACGATCCTCTCGTGCACGGCAAAGCCACAGCGCGGCTGGGGACCGAAATCGCGGCGGCCATCGACTGGACCCAGGCCCATGCACCAGAGCTGAACCTGCCCCTGTTGATCGTGCACGGCACAGCCGATAGGCTATGCCCGGCCCACGCCAGCAAGACCTTTTTCGACCACGTCGGGTATGCGGACAAGGAGCGGATCGAATACCCCGGCTACTTTCACGAGGTCTTTAACGAGCCGGGCAAGGAACAGGTCCTTCAAGACATGGAGCGCTGGATCGAGCAGCACACGCGATAGCCAGGGCACATCCCACAGGATAGGAGAGTCATGAAAATACTGGCCATTGACATCGGTACCGGCACCCAGGACATCCTGCTGTACGACACCGATAAAGAACCCGAAAACGCCCTGAAAATGGTCATGCCCTCGCCGACGGCCTGGCTGTCGCAACAGATCCGCCAGGCCACCCAAACCAGTGAGCCCCTGCTCCTGACCGGGGTGACCATGGGGGGTGGCCCCTGTGGCTGGGCCGCCCGCGATCACCTCAAAGCCGGGCATGTCCTGTACGCAACGCCCGATGCGGCCCGCACTTTTAACGACGACCTCGATGAGGTGGCAGCCATGGGGGTCCAAATCGTCAGCGACGAGGAAACCGCGGGCCTGCGCGGTGTTCGCCGCCTGGCCATGCGAGACCTGGACTATGCCGCCCTGACGCGCGCCTTTGAGGCTTTTGGCGTCGACCTGAACGACGCCGACGTCCTCGCGCTGGCGGTCTTTGACCACGGCGCCGCGCCGCCCGGCGTCAGCGACCGGCAGTTCCGCTTCGAGTACCTGGCCCAGCGCATCCACGCCGGCGCCGGACTGGCCGGCTTTGCCTTTGCCCGGGATCAGATTCCACCCAGCATGACGCGCTTGCAGGCTGTCGCCTTGAGCGCGCCCAATGACCGGCCCGTCCTGGCCATGGACACGGCGCCGGCCGCCGTCCTGGGCGCGCTGGAAGACCCTCGCGTCCGCCAGCAGGCTCACGCCATTGTGGCCAACGTGGGCAATCTTCACACCCTGGCCTTTCACCTAAAAGACGGCGCGATTGCCGGCCTATTCGAACATCACACCGGCCTGCTGAACCAGGCCAAACTGGAGGGGTTGCTGGCCCAACTGGCGGCCGGTACCCTGTCCCACAAAGACCTCTTTGCCGACCACGGCCACGGCGCCCTGATCCTCGATCCGGCTCCCTCTCCCCTCGAGTTCGTATCCGTCACCGGACCGCGGCGGAGCCTGATGGTCGGGTCGGCCCTGCGCCCCTATCTGGCCGTACCCCACGGCGATATGATGATGGCCGGCTGCTGGGGACTGGTGCGCGCTTGTGCGCAGGTATTCCCATGGACGGCCCCGGCCATCCAGCAGGCCCTGGGCGCCTGAACCGCTTCAAACAGGGTTGGGCCATCAACCTCCCGTCAACCGATTGATTCTGTCCATATTTAGAGATATTGTGCAAGAAAGCAGAAGAATCATTTTTGACATATCAGAGATTCTGGTTTACTATGGTACACAACAGTAAAAAAGCAACGAGTTGCCTTCCATGCCCCTGTCATTCCTGGGGCAACATTCCCACAAACTCGGAGAGAGGATCGAAAATGAACAAAAGATGGTACATTCTGCTGGTGCTGTTGCTCTTGTTGCCAGCCCTGGCTTGTGGAGGAGACGATCCCACGCCCATCGTCATCGTCGTCACCTCGCCCCCAGGTCAGTCGGAGTCGCCGACCGAAGCCGCCCCGCCACCCGCACAGACTGGCGCGATCGAGATCCTGGAGGCAAACTTTGCCCACGGACTGAGCGACGAGATGCAGGCCATCGACCCTGGATCCGAGTTTCAGCCCGATGAAACCATCTACCTATCCTTGACAATCAAGGGCAGGCCCAAAGAGGGCGCCGTGACCGCCCGGTTCTATTGGGACGAGGTCTATATCGCCGAGGCCAGCATCGATCTGGCCGACGTCAACAGCGGATTGTTGTTTTCCATCGGCGAAAACACCTACGCGGGCTATACCCTGACCCACGAGCAACCCTTCCCCATCGGAGACGGCTACCGCGCTGACCTGTTCTACAATGACCAGGCCCTGGGCTCCTATCCCTTCCGCGTCGTTCCCCCGGCAGATGCGATCGCCACCGTCATCAACTCGGTTACCCTGGCCCGCGGCGCCGACGAGAACTATAACCCCATCGAACCTACGACCCAGTTTTCGGCTGCCGACACGGTCTATTTGGTGGGGAACGGGAATTTGGGCCTGGAGACTTGGCTCCAGGCCGACTGGTTTGTCAGCGGCCAGCTCGATGAAGCGGGGACTCGAAGCCTCACCCTGGAGGAAAACATCGAGAATGCGGGGTTTGCCTTCTCCTTCGTACCGGAGGGGGGCTGGCCAGCCGGAGAACACTGGGTGATCCTGGCGGTCAACAACGAGGAAATCGGGCGCTATTCCTTTACCACCCAATAGAATTGCGCGCAATAGGATTGCGCCGGTTCCTTTACAACTCGAATGCTCTTTCGGGCTTCCCGCAGATGCGCGTCTGCGGGAAGCTTTTCTGTCCTTTGGGTGTTGCGTCGACATCAGCGACCCGAGTTTCGCCGCTGGCGCAGCACCTCAAAGACCATCGCAGCGGTCGCCGCCGAAACGTTGAGGGATGTGGCTCGCCCACCCATCGGCAGCCGAACCGTCACGTCGGCCTCGGCGCGGAGCTGGGGTGGCAGACCTCTCTGCTCGTTGCCGATCAACAGGACCAACGGCCCGGCATAGTCGACGTCATAATAGACCTGCTCGCCGTGGGCCGACGAAGCCACCACCCGAAGGGGGAAGCCGGCTGCTCGCTGGCTCGCGACCCAGGGCGCCAACATCGCCTCCTCCGCTATCCGCACAATGGGCAGCGCATAAAGGGAACCCATGGTCGCCCGCACCGTCAACGGGTCATAGAGGTCCGCCGACGGTTCGACAATCACCACAGCCGTGGCCTGGGCCGCATCGGCGGTCCGGATGATGGAACCCAGGTTCCCAGGGTCGCGCAATTGGACGGCGACGAGGACCAACAGGTCGGACGAAAGGGGGAGTTCCTGCAAGGTCGGCTCTTGGATCCGCATCACAGCGGCGATGCCCTGAGGTTGATCGCGGTCCGAAAGGGAGGCAAAGACCTCGGCAGCCAACGCCAGCCGTCGCGCCGGCTCCACGCGTTCGACAAGCGCCTGAGCCCGCTCGCTCACCAGGAGTTCAGGCGCATAGACCAACGTCTCCAGAGGGGCGCCCAGGTCCAGCGCCTCTTCAACGATGCGAATGCCCTCGATGAGGTACCGGCCCTCCCGCGCCCGGTACTTGCGCTGCCGCAGGGCGCGCAGTGCTTTGACCTTTGGATTTTGGGTACTGGTGATCCGATCCATCCGTCGTCTTTCTAACGGGTCGGAATGCCGTTGAAATCATCCCGCTCGCGGCACTCACAGGCCGTCCGTTGCTCGTCGCCGCGCGAGGCCGTCCCCTCGTAGCTTTCGCCGCTGGAGTGGAACTGCCAACCGGACAGGACCAACGGCAGCGGCCCATCGGCGGCAATCCATTCGCCGTTGAATTTGCGGGCGATGTGGAGGTGGGTCGCTTCGGTATACCCCCCCTCGCACGAAGGATAGCCGATGGGATCCCCTTCTTTGACCCGGGTATCCACGGCCACCCGCCCCTCTGAGGCCATGTGCAGGTAAAAGAACACCCAGCCTGTTTGCTCGTACCCGTCTCCGTCCAAATCGAGCATCACTTCGCCATCCCGGCTGTAGATGATCAGGCCAGGGGCCACAGCCCGGGCCGGATTCGAGGCCCGTTGGCAACCCAGGTATCCCTCGTTGGGGTCAAAATCGATCGCCGACCAGGCGCCGCCATCGCCCCACCCGCCATGAGGGCCGCCCGAATAGAGCCAGAGCTGCCCCTTGGCATAAGGCAGGCTCATCTCTGGGACCACCGTATTGGCCGGCACCAGGGGCTCGATGGCATATTGGCCTGGGTCGCCGAACAGCCGGCGATAGGTTTCGTAAAAGCTCCCCGGGCCGTTGCCAATATCGGCATCCCATTGGGTTTTGGTGGCATCCAGAGCGAAAAAGTATTGGAGCCCGGCCGTAGCCGCGTTCAACGTGGGCGCAAACCGGGTGGCCGTGCCATCGCTCCACACCTTGAGGCCCATCCCCCGTCCCCGCCAGTCATAGTAGCCCTGATTCAACCGATCACTGGCCCAGGTGAGCTGGAGATTCAGCGACTCCCAGCCTCCGCCCATATAGCCCATCGGATAGGCCAGCGCGTTGCCTGCGGGGCTGGGGTTGGTTACCCAACCGCTCCGCATCTCGAGGACGGTCAGCAGCAGGCGCGGGCCGACGCTGTAATGATGCGCTGCCAGGATCACGATCTCGGCGCCGGTCAGAAGCTCACCTCCGACGTTCTCCTGGTACACCGACAAATAGCCCCCCTGCCGAGCCACGTAGGCCGCCACGTCAAAATTCACATAGGCCGGGCCATACACAAACTCACTGTTGGGCAAAAGAATGAGATCGGGACCGACGGCAACCTGGGTGGACGGGATCTGCAATTCCTGGCCCACCTGCAAGGCGTTGGGGTTGGCAATCTGGTTGTTTTTGACCAGGGCGTCGACAGTGGTGCCGAAACGGGCCGCAATGGCGCTCAAGGTATCGCCACTGGCTACCGTGTAGCTCTGCGACTCTGTACCATAACCAGAAGCCGTCGAGCCCACGTCCGGGATATCCCTCAATTCCACCATCGGCGAAGGAGAGCCTCGGTCCGCGGCCGTCTTGGCGGAACTGGCGCCTTCTGGCGCAAGAGGATCGGGGGTGGGATCTCGCTCACGAGAACAGGCAGAAGGCAAGAGAGCGAGCAGAAACAGGAGAAGAACAATGTAAGAAATCTCTCTGTTTTTCACCATAATCCTATCCTTAGCTCTGGTTCTCATCATTTGACAATTCCATTATACCACACTTTGGGCAATTTGGACAAATCGGTGCCCCACTTTCTGAAGAAATCGTGACCCACGGGGCGCCTGCCGCCGTGGATTCCAAAGATGACGCACTCGAGATTGAACATTCTCTTGACATTCATGACGCAGTGTGTTATACTCACCTTATGATGCAATGCGTCATTTCTCAAGAACTCTGAACGCAAACCAAATGGGAGGTGCAACGATGGGCAAGGAGGTCAAAGTGGTCGTAGAAGAGCCAACCGAACAGACCGAAAGCAACCCGCTCATGGGGATGATCCGGCGGCTGATGTTGGCCGGCATGGGCGCCATGGCGCTCACCCAGGACGAAGTAGAAAAGCTCGTCAACCGGTTGATCGATCGCGGCGAAATTGCCGAACAGGACGGCAAAAAGCTGGTGCGTGAGGTCATGGAAAAGCGCAGGAGCGAAAGCATCCGGGTCGAGGACCATCTCGACAAGCGAATTGAGGAACTGCTGGCCCACATGAACGTGCCCACCAAGAGCGACCTTGACGCCCTCAGCGCCAAGATCACGGCGCTTGGCAAAAAGCTCGACGAACTCAAGAACCCGTAGCGCCCACCCTGGGGGAGGCGAAGGTTCGCGACGCCTCCCCCACTGCTCTGCCAACCTGCTGCCGCTGCACGGAGTGCCCGCTCATGCCGGTCATCAAACGCTATCCCAATCGCAAACTGTACGACACACAGGAAAAGCGGTACATCACCCTGGAGGGCATCGCCGCCCTGATCCGCCTGGGCCACACGGTCCAGGTCTTGGATCATGCAACCGGTGAGGATCTGACTGCCGTCACCCTGACCCAGATCATTTTTGAGCAGGAAAAAAAGCGCAGGGGGTTTGTACCCCAAAGCATACTGGCTGGTCTCATCCAGTCGGGAGGGCAGACCGTGGGCGCGTTGCGGCGCACCCTGGCTTCGCCCCTGGAACTGGCGCGCCACGTCGACGACGAGATCGAGCGACGCATTCAATCCCTCATTGTCCAGGGGGAAATGGCTGCCGAAGAAGGATTCCGGCTCATGGACGGCCTGCTGAGCCAGCGCGCCGGGGACCGGGACGCATGGAACGCGCCCGGCGACGCTGCGCTGCACGAGGCGCTGGAGGGAGCCATGCAAGAACATGGCGTGCCCACACGCCACGACCTCAAGCCGCTATTCGATCAAATCGACGCCCTGGCGCAAAAGCTGGATGAGATGGCCGATTCTCTGCAGGGAGATTCAGGGCCGGTCAGGGGTTCTACCCACTCCCCCTCCGTCGCCGATGGAGCGCCATCCCCCCCATGACAAGCAGAACCAGCACCGTGACCAGGGTGATCCCCAGGCCCACAGACCAGGAGGTTGGGCGATACACCATCTCCACGCGGTGCGTCCCCGGCCCCACTTGCACGGCGCGAAAGGCATAGTTGGCGCGCACGATGGGCGCTTTTTCCCCATCCACCGTGGCCTGCCAGCCAGGATAGTGGGGATCGCTGAGCACCACATAGCCTGCGGCCGGGCTCTCTACCTCGAGCACCCATCGATCCGATTCATAATCTACCACCCGTACCACGCCCTGTCCGGCGTCCAACCCGGCGAGGGACCGCCCCCCTTCCAGGACGACCGTCGTAGCTGGGTCAAAATCGGCCTCGTGGATGCGCGCCCAGGCCTCCTCGTGGCTGTCGGCCTGTACTGTGCGGAATACCACAAAAGCCCGCGGCAGGGCCGCTCCATTGCGATAGACGTTCACCTCCGGGTCCTGATCAAAGACCAGGGTGAACTTGGCTTCATCCAGGACGACGTCCTTGCTGCCCAGCACATAGCGCACGCCCAGAAAATCGTAAAGCGCCGACGAGCGATCGCCCATCCCTTCATAGTAGCGGGCCACATCGGCCACCATCAGCGGGTTGTCCACCCCGCTCACATCGTACAACCCGGCCAACAGGGCCAGGTTCGGCTGCCAGTTTCCCCACACGTCGGTGCGCGAGTCAATGCGGAACAGGTCCGGGTCGGAGGCCAGGAACTCGACGATACGGGGATGGTCAAAGCCGGCCGTGGGCGCCTCTCGACCGATGTCGGTGTGGGCGCCCAGCGAAGCCAGATCGACGAACACCAACCCCACCGCCAGCCAGGCCAGCGTCGCCCGCGGCAGGCGCCCGGCGCGCCGGGCGCTGAGCCAGGCCAGCGCCGCAGCCAACATCAGCAGGCAAAAGACCAGGCCGCTCCCTGCCATCGACACCCGCCAAAAGAGGGTCGGGTCCCGGTCCTGAGCCTGGTAGATCATGGTATAGGCCCAGGCGCCGCCCAAGAGCATCGCGCCGCTGCCAAACCAGAGCAGCCCCCGCCATGCCCCCTCCAGCGCCTTTCGGTCGCGCCGGTCCAACGGGCAGAGCAGGCGATCCAGCCCCAGGGCCGCCAGCGCCGCCAACCCAAAATCGACCAGGAGGATCAGGCGCGCCGGGGCGCGAAGTTGGCCAAAGCCTGGCAGCAGCCGGTAGGCCCACCCGTGAAAGACCGACTCCCCGCCCAACGCCAGCAGAAAGGCCACCCCGGTCAACACCACAAAGGGCCGCACCTTGGGTCCCCTGCGCAGCAAGAGCGCCAGACCCGCCAGCACCAGGGTCAGGATGCCGACATAGCCCACCGCCACCCGATCCCAGACCCCCCAGTACAGCGACGGCTCTCGACTGCTGAACAGCGCCGGCACAAACATCTCGCCCAACAACCCGGGAATCAGCGAATAGCGGGCGGCGTCCCAATAGCTCAACTCGGCGCGTGGGCTCAGGCGCGCATACTCAAAGGCAGGCAGCAGCACCAACGCCGACAACCCCACCGCCACCGCGGCCGTAACGGCCAGCGCCAGGAGCGACCAGGCTCGATCTCGCCCCTCTCGGCGGGTCGACGCATCCACCGCCGTCAACACGGCCAGCGCCAGCCCAATGTACAGCGTGATCTGCAGGTGGCCTTCCAGCGTGGCGATGCCCAGGGCCACGCCCGCCCCCACCGCCAACCCCAGGCGGCGCGTTCGAACCGCCCGCCAAAAGAACAGAACGATCAGGGGCAGCCAGGCCGCCACGGCGACCAGGTTCAGGTTGCCAAAGTGGACAACGAACAGGTCGGAGAACATATAGGCCACAGCGCCCAGCATGGCGGCCGGAACGCGCAGTCGACGGCCCGGCTCGAAATACCGCAGGCAGAGGTACATGAACAACCCGGCCAAAAAGACGTGGAACACCACCATCCACTCCATCGCCTTGTAACCGAAATCCGGCGCCAGCAGGAATAGGATCAGATTAAAGGGGTAAAAAAGGCCGGTCTGCATGTCGGCCAGAAAGGGGGCGCCGCCATACAGATGGGGGTTCCACAGGGGCAGATCTCCGGCCCGCAGTTGGGCGGCCGCGAAACGATAGACAGGATACAAAAAGGAGACCAGATCACCGCCGCCGGCCGGCTTCCAGGCATCGGGGGTGAACAAGATCCGCCAGAAAAAGCCCAGCGCGGCCGCCAGCAAAAGAGCCAAAGCGCCGATCTCGCTTGCAATCGCTCGAGTTCTCGTCCTCATCGCTCGCTCGCCTCCCTCTTCCCGCCCTCTTGCGCTACTGGCCCACAACGACGATCGAGCCCAACAAAACCCGATCGTCGGGCAGTCGCTGCCCCAACGCATCGTAAGCGGGCAAACGGGTCATGGTCTCCAACTCGTAAAGCCCGGCCTCCAGCTCGTATTCCCCCGGAGGGGTATCGGTGGGAATGGCCAGCGGATGCACGTCGAGGATCACCTCGCCAGGCTGCCACACCGTCGTGGGGTAATGCCCTTGCAGGGGCGGGCTGTCGTGTCCGGCCCACATCGGTCCCTGAGTGGCCGGATTGTGGCCGCCCAACAGGTGGCTGAACACGGTATAGTCGGTGTCCAGGGGGGCCAGGGCCTCCCAAAAGAGCGTCAGCCGCACCGTATCGCCAGGCGACACCCTCTCGGCATCGACCTCATAGCCGAGCAGCCGGATGCTGTCGCCTACAACAGCCTCCATCCGGTGATCCGGTTCGGGCGCAGGGGTCTCACGGGCCGGCAGTTGGTAGGCAGCCGCATAGGGCCGATCGTAGCCGTCGTTCATTTGCCAACCCACCTGCCCATCGGGGCGCAGGCGTTGAAGAAGCGGCAACGTCTCGGCATCCTCTCGCAGCAGCACCACCATCGTCGCAGCGTGCCCGGGCGGCGGGACCACCAACCCGGCCCGCCCATCGAACGTGGCAAAAGGCCGCCCGACCAGGAATTGCAGCGTGAAATGCTCCCGGTCTGTGGGGGTCAGGTACACGTGCTCTTCCTCAGGCACCAGATCGATCCGGCGGGCGCTCTCGGCCAGCCCCACGTCGTAGGCGTAGAACAGATCCGGACTGCGCCCCCAAGCCAGAAAATAGTCATGGACCGTGGAACCCACAGAAAAGAGCAACCCTCCGCCCAGGAACAGGGCGACCGTTACCGCGATCCAGCGCCGCCTCAGGCGCAACGCCCCCTCCCCCAGCGTCCAGCCGCCCAGGGCGCACAACAGAGCCAGGGCCGGGGTCGCGCCGATAGCCCGGCCAAAGTGGGGCGCGTGCTCGGTGATCAGGGTGGGCGCCACCATCACTCCTAGCCATAACAAGGGCAACCCCGTCAAAGGCCGCCGAAACCCGACCAGCGACCGGGCGCACCCCACCAGGAACAGCAGGGCCAGGAAGGGGTCCAGGGCTGGGCGGCCCGGCAGATTGCTGCGCGGGTTGGCGTCGCCGCGCACAAAGAACATGCCCAAGACCCGGCCCAGGTTCTGCCCCCAGGCCTGAAGAGACCCCAGGGGAACCCCTTCTTCGCCCCCCAGGGCGACACTCGTCGGGCGTTGGAGGAAATGGGCTGGATGGGTGGCAAAGTACAGACCGATGGGCGCCGCTACGACCAGCGCCACCAGGCCCAGAAGGAGCAGCCCGCGGCGATGACGCTGCCAAAAACCCCGCTCCGCGACCACACCGTACAAAAGGAACAATCCGGCCAAAACAGGCACGAAATAGCCGGCCTTATAGGTATAGAGGCTGCCCCCCAAGGCCACCCCAGCCAGGGCAAAAGCTCCCAGCCGGCCGCTGTTCAACCCCCAGGCCAGAGAGGCAAAGGCCCCTGTGGCAAAAAAGGGCACCAGGATCGGCTCCATCCCAATGCGGCTAAAGCTCAGGTGCCAGTACAGCACAGCCAGGATCAGCGCCGTCCCCAGCCCTGCGACCTGCCCGCGCAGTTTTCGCCCCTTGCCGAACACCTCGCGGCCCAGCCACCAGGCCAACGGCGCCGTCAGCGTCCCCACCACAGCCGACGGCAGCCGGATGGCCCAGGGCTCCGGCCCAGCCACCGCCAGCGCCGCCGCCACCAGGTACATGGCAAGCGGTTCCTCGCCCATGTCGCTCTCAAAGAACAACTGGGGCGGATCGCCGGCCAGCAGCCCCCGGGCGGTGACGCCTTTGAACCCCTCATCGAAGTGCAGGCCCGGGGGAAGCTCGGTCAGGTGGGAAAACCGGAGGACCCCCGCCAGCAGCGTGATCAGCACCACCAGCAGCGCTTCCCACCGTAGGGGCAGTGCACGTTGCCTCATGGCGCCACGACCTCAACTGTGCCCAACAACACCCGGTCGCCCAGATAGGCGCCATCGTCCGGATCGGTGACCGGCAGCCGCTCAAAGGTCTCCAGCAGGTACATCCCCACTTCCAGCCAGTAGGTACCGGGTTGGGCGCCCTCGTCCACTTTGAGGGCATAGTTATCCTCGACCACCTGCCCGACCGTCCAGCGGTTGGTCGGCAGGCCGCCGCCCTGGGGCTCGCTATCCACCTGGGCCCAAATCTGGTCGTCCCCATCCAACAGGTGGGTAAAGACGGTGTAGCCCTTGTCCATCGGCGCCAGGGCCTGCCAATACAACGTCAGAAGCAGCGGTTCGTCGGGGGCCGCCGAATCTCCGCTGAGGGCATAGCCCACCAATCGCACCCCATCGCCCAGGTTCACCCCCACCGGTACCTGCGCCGCCTCGCCTCCGGTCGGACGCATCACGTACAGCGCCAGGTCCGCGTCGACCCAGCCGTCAAAATAGGCCTTGCTGCCCCGTATGGCCAACCACCGCGGAAGGAAATCGGTGGGATCAAACTCGGCGGGATTTCCGAAACGGACCAGCCACAGCCGCGGATGGCGCGCGGCAATCTCTTCCAGATCGCGCGCCGTCTCCGGGTCCTCCAATGCCGCATCGTAGCGCGGGAAAAAGTAAGCCTCCAGGCCCTCCGGCTGATAGTATTCGAACAGGGGCCGCTGAAGAGGATTGACCAGGATCAACCCATCCCCAGGGTCAGCCTGCTCCTCCACGTAGGCCATCATCTGGCCGTATCGGCCCCGGACAAATTCCTGATCCGTGTAGTAGGCTGCCAGGCCATAACTGCTGATGCCGAGCAACAAAAGAGCTCCCACCAGCCCCAGAGGGCGCCCCAGACGGCCCAGCATCGCCACGCCCCAAGCAGCCAACAGGCAATAGGCCGGCGCCACCAACAACAGGTAGCGGGCGTAGAAAAAGGGCATGATGGGGTTGACAGCCCAGGCCAGGAGAAGGGGGACACCCAGCCAGGCGACGATCATCCCCAGTTCGTACCGGGTGCTGCGGGCCGCGAAGACAACACCCACCAGGACCGCGCCCAGGTACGCTGCCGCAAGCCACGCGCCCACTGGAGCGGGTACCGACGGGCCGGCCCCAAAGGCGAGAGCTGTATCACCCGCGATGCGCAGCGCGGTGTCGAGGTTCCATTCGGCAAAACGGCCGCTGGCTTTGCCGCCCAGGAAATCGCTCTGCACCACCACCCAAGGCACATAGGCCAGAGCCATCGTCGCCTGCGCCCCCAACCACCGGCCCAGATCCGCCCAACGACGGCGGCGCAACAGCAAAAGGCCCGCCACCAAATTCTGGCCTACGACGACAAAAAAGGCATAATAGTGGGTATAGACGGCGCCGAGGGTGACGACCACATAGGCCCACCATCGCCTGGGCGAGCGCGGATCCTGCAACAGGCGCAGCGCCCCATACACCGAGGCGGCTGCCAGCAGGGTCACCAGCCCATACATGCGCGTTTCCTGGGCATAATAGACCAGAACCGGTGAAAAAGCCGTCAACGCCGCAGCCAGCAGACTGGCCCCCTGGGTCCATCGGTGGTTGCCCTCGCGCGGAAGGGACGCAAGCGCTCGGCGGCTCAGCGCATAGACCACCGGAACCGTCAATGTGCCAATCAGGGCCGAAAGCGACCGCGCAGCCAGGGGTGTGAGGCCCGTCAGTCGAATCCACACATAGAGCAAAAAGGGATAGAGGGGAGGGTGGGTGTCTGCGCCGCCGGCTACCACCTCGGGCAGGGGCTGGCGGCTGAGCCAAATGCTGAATGCCTCGTCCCCCCAGATGTCCTGGCGATCGATGGCATACAGCCGGAGACCAAAAGCCAGTACGACGAGAATCAGGACCCCCCAGCGAAATCCTTGGGCGCGCGGCGTTCCAGTCATGCGATCAGTGTAGCATAACCCCCAGGTTTTGGCAACTGCCCTGTCAAGAAAAAAGCCCCTGCCTCATCGGCCAGGGGCCCGGGCGGGCTCCCCGCTTAGCGCCCGACCCGCTTCTCCAACAGATCGATGATCCGATCCAGCTTTTCCAGGACCAGTTTCCACTTTTCCGCCGTCAGCTCCGAAATGGGCTGGGAAGGGGTTCCCGATTCTTCAGGCGGCTCGGAGGGCTGGGCAGCCGCCATCGGTTTCAGGCTGAAATAGACATCCAGGTGGCGGTGGGACGTACCGCCCACCATGCCCAGTCCGCTGATCAGGTCCGAAGGGCCCCGCTCATCGGCAACCCACAGCGAACTCACTCCCCCGTTGGTGATGGGATAGTAATCGCCTTGGCCCATGCCAAAGCCGATGCTGCCGTTGATGTTCGTCTCGCCAAAGACACCCTTGGCATGCCACCGGCTCACCGGCGAGGGCCACTGGGGCAGGGCCGGCGCATCGGGCCATTGGCGCACAACCCGCACCCCCTGCAAGGGGTTGCTCGCGGCATCGGACACGCCCACCACCTGAACCGCGGGACCTTCCCGCTCCAACAGGCCGACGAGACGAAAGACCTGTTTGGCAGCAGCGGGCACCTCAGCCCGCTCGATCCGCACAGGCCCGAATGTGGCCTGCAGCCAGGTCCAATCCCGCTCCTTGCCCTGCTTGTCAAAGATTCGCACACCTTCCACGGAGGGTCTCCTTTCTATCCTGCCCGCACGCTCACAGACGCTGCTGCAGAGTTTCTAGCACGCGCTCCAATCGTTCGAGAAGCTGGTCGAGAAAAGCGTCATCCGGCAAAGGCTCGGCGGGCGAGGGCCTCTCGGGCTGGGTCGCCGGCGGTGGGGGTTCTACCTCGGGCAGCGGTTCCACGGCAGGCGGTTGAGTCGGTTGGGAGGGCGCCTCCCCCGGTTCTGCATCGGCCTGGTAAAAGGTCACAAGGGTGACCCCGTCCTGGGTGTGGACGGGAAAGCCGCCACCGTCAAAGGAGACGATGTAGGTACCCACGTGTGGGGCCAGCACCTCAAAGCCCCCCTCGCCGTGCTCGGGTTTGGAGCCGCTGACCACCCGACTCTCGTTGCCCCACAGATCCCGAACGACGATGGGGATGCCCGCCCTGGGCAGCGACCCGGCGATGATCCGCGCCCCGGCGCGGTACTCCACCTGCATCCGCCAATCCCTGACCTCTGGGGCCACCGGTTGGCTGGGTTGAGTCGGTTGGACGGGTTGGCTCGGTGGGGAACCCGCACCTTTTTTCAACCGATAGAGGGGCGTGGCTTTGGCCGCCAACTCCTCGGCAATCTCGGGCCAAATATCGTACGAACTCCAGCCACTGTGGCCCGTACCGCAACAGAAAATCGCCGCCCCAGCCACGTAGGGATCCCCCTTGAGAGCGGCGTCGTACCAGGCCAGTTGCTCCAGATAATGGGTTTGTTTGTGTCCGTACAGCGCCCGCCAGCCCCGGGGCGGATGGCCATGCTCGATCAATCCATCCAGGCCGCACTCGGTGATCAGCAGCGGCAGGTTCTGCAACTGCTTGGGAAATCCACCCCAGTTGTGCTCCTTTTCCCCCTCGTACACCTTGCGGTGGCGGAGCAAATACCACTTCCATTCCGTATCCAATGTGGGCCAGGCATATTCGTGCAGGGCCAGCGCCCCCTGATACTGGCGCGCTGCCTCGAGCGCCGGGAGAAAGTAGGTCCAATACGGCAACCTGGGGTTCCCCACCGAAAAGCTGCCGACGACGACTCGAAAGCCCTGTTCGCCCAGGATGCGCGTTCGCTCCGCGTCAAACTCGGTGTAGCGCTTCATGGCCTCAGGGGAATCCAGCACCGGCTCGTTCACCCCCTGCCAATAATCATACGCCCCCTGCATCCGCTCAGCCCAGGGCAACACCTTGGCGCAGTGTTCCCGCGCGGCCTTGCGCGCATCCAGATAACCATCGTTAAAGTCATATTCCGATTCGAGGACCAGACGGCCCACAAACAGCGTGTCGGGCGTCTCTTTTTTCACATCAAGCCAGACACTGCTATGATCCAACAGGACGATCAGCGGAGGTTTCCAGCGAGCGATTAACTCGGGGATGCCGCTTGCCGTATAGCTGACGTGAGCGCCCAGCAGGCTGTAGGCCATATCCGTTGCCCTCCCTTTCGGTTAGCACGGTCAACTGCGTGTTCTTGCTAACAGTACATTGATTATACCTGAAAACGATGATTTTGTAAAGCATTCAGTTGGTCTGATCAATGAAAGGGTGCATTCCAACTTTCTGGGTGAGTTCGTTACGCCCTTTGGGCGGTGAGTGGCCATCCTCTGGAGTGCGGCAGCTTGCTGCCGCAAAAATCCGCGCAAGCAAGCGTCCTGGCGCTTTGCGCCAGGCGCGCACTCCAAAAAGCTACGGCGTCTGCCGTTGAACTTTTGCGTCGCCCTCGAGATGGTGTCAGACAAGCCTTGGGCGTTGAGGATCTTTGATTCGTGTTATGTAATCCAGAAATCT
>CAYVLO010000008.1:0-17478 GCA_964452125.1 uncultured Anaerolineaceae bacterium
ATCTCCGCGAGACGGGACTGTGGCAGGGCGAGGATTACGACGGGGTGGGCATGGTCGTGGCTGAAGTGTGCTGCCAATACCTGGCCCCCGCCTTTCTGGGCGAGACGGTGACAGTGGCCGTTCGCGCCAGCGAGCTGGGCACCAAGAGCTTTCGCTTTGAGTACGAACTGACCACAGAGCGGGGGTTGATTGCCACCGGCCGTTCAGTGCAGGTGTGCTACGATTATGGGCGCCAGTGCTCTATCCCCATCCCCGACCGATGGCGCGAGGGGATCCTGGCCTACGAACCGGGGCTTCAAGGTTCAGTACCGGCTCCTTCCTCGGAGGGATAGTACGAGGGATAGCGCGAGCTTTGCGGGTCCGATTTGCAGGGTGCAGCATGCCTGACCGGCCCCGGACTGGCTAAAAAAGGCCCAGGCTGGATGCAATGGCCGAAGCGCCGGTGACCATCAGGATGCCCAAGGTGATCTGCCGGAAGCGCTGCTGATCCGTTCGCTTGGACAGCTTGATCCCCGTCCATGTCCCCAGGGCCGCCACCGGCGCAAGCATCAACCAGTTCTTCATCACCTCAGAAGTCAACAACCCACCCACATATTGCGAAATGAGGGACACCACACCCAGGCAGGCAAAGTAAAAGATCAGGTTGACGCGAAAGCTCTGTTTTTCCACATCCTGATTGGTCAAAAAGAGGATGACCGGCGGGCCGCCCATCCCCGTGCTGCCATTCAGGGCGCCGCTCAACAGCCCCACCAACACCAACATCAACCTTTCCCTCCGCACGGGCCGCTGAAACCCCAGAAACATGGCCAGGGCGCACAGCACAACCGTCACGCCCACAAGCAGGCGGAGGGTACTCGCATCGAGGAGGAGCAGAATACAGGTTCCCAAAGGGACGCTGCTCACGCCCGCTACAATCAGTGGCCAGATGCGTCGCAGGTTCAACGCCTTCCACGCATCGGCCAGGACAAACACATGGATCGTGCTGCTGATCAACTGGACAAGAGGGACGACCGTCTTGGGGGGCATCAATACCATCAATACGGGCACCGCAACAATGGCAGAGCCAAAACCAGCAAGACCCGAGATCGCGCCGGCCAAAAAGACGACAAAGACCATGACAAGCACCGTCATAGAGATGCTCCACTCTGCCATCCAAGGCTAGCCACCTCACAGTACTGGAGGGACCACGGATGCAGTAACGTCCTCCGCATTGTCGCCAGGTGGCACCCGAACATTCTAGCACATGGACGGGTGGATGTCAAAGCTGTCTCGCGGTATTCATCGCTTCGGGTGTATTTCAACTTTCTGGGTGAGTTCGTTACACCCCTTGGGTGGTGAGTGGCCATCCTCTGGAGTGCGGCAGCTTGCTGCCGCAAAAATCCGCGCAAGCAAGCTTGCGCACTCCAAAAAGCTACCGCGTCTGCCGTTGAACTCATGCGTCGCCCTCGAAATGGTGTCAGACAAGCTTTGGACATTGAGGAGCTTCGATTTGTGTTATGTAATCCAGAAATCTGAAATACACCCCATCGCTGGGTACACCGCAAAAGTGTGGGGATTGCACTCAACCCCTTGGCCAGTAGCCAGGTCTATGCCAGACAACGAGAAATAGCGTGAAATCTCCGCAACTGGCAGAGAATTCGCCTATACGTGGGCTGGCAAAAGCTTCCGCAGATCTTTCCCACAGTTTTGCGCTATACTACCCATCGCTTCCGTGTTTGACAACAGTCCTGATCCATGGTAGAATTTCATTCTACGAACTTTGTTTCACGAGATAAAATAACGGGCACCAGGCTCCTTCTGGCACCGCGCATAGGGTCAAGATGGACAAAAAGGATCATGAATTGCCGGTCACCCGCACCATCTCCCGGGCTGTCGCCATCCTGGAAGCTTTTGACGACACCCGGCCCACGCTGGGCGTGACAGAGATTAGTCAGTTGACCGGGCTCGACAAGAGCACAGTCTACCGGCTGCTTAACGCTCTCGTTCAAGGGGGACTCATCGCGCAGGATGCCGAGACGTCGCGGTATCACCTCGGCATGGGGCTCCTACGGCTGGCGGGTCGGGCAGCGCAGCACCTGAGTCTGCCCCGCATAGCTCGATCCCATCTTCGCGAACTGGCCTCTCGCACCCAGGAGACGGTGAACCTCTCGATTTTGAATGACGAGAGCCGCGTAGTGCGTGTGGACATGGTGGAGAGCTGTCACCAGGTGCGCGACGGGGCGCCCATTGGGCACGAAGTTCCGCCTCACGCTGTGTCCGATGGCAAGGTGCTCATGGCTAGCTTGCCCGATGCCCAGGTGGAACGCATCGTGGAAGGGGGGTTGCAACGGTTTACCGAACACACGCTCATCGACCCCGAGTCATTGCGCGCGGCGTTGATTGAGATCCGTCAGGCTGGGTTTGGCCTGGCAGAGGAGGAATTGGAGCGGGGGTTGAGCGGCGTGGCAGCCCCGATCTTGAATCACGAAGGCAAAACCGTGGCCGCCGTGGGCGTGTCTGGACCCTCCTTTCGCCTGACCCACTCCCGGCTACAGGAGCTGGTACCCGTGGTCAAGGCAGCGGCAGCTCGCATATCCAAAGAGATCGGATACGTGAATCGATAACGGTATAGGAGAAATGCATGGAAACAGGAATAATGCTGAAAACAGTCACAACAAGGGAACAGATCACAGCACAGTCACGGCCTATGCGGCAGCAGGAAGCGCACAAGTCTCGCTTGCTTGAGCAGTTACAGCGTGCGGATGCAGACCTCTACGACATCTTGCGCACCAGCACGAGCCTGGTGGACTGCCGGGCAAGATTCTATCGCTACCTGAATCAACGGGAGATGGACCTGCAGTCAGGGGATGGCGCCATTCATCCGATCGAGCACGCCATGGCCCGGCAGTGCATCCAGGTTCTGAAAAATATCCTCGCTCCCCGAAACGAGGACCTGGCTGGCTTTAGTACGCTCAAGTCCCTTTGGCGTTTTGTCCACGGCAAGAGTTTGCAAGGCCGGCCATCAGAGCCAGGTCTGGTGCTAGAGTTTATCCATCTCTTTCGCGGCATGAATGGCCAGTCAGGCCTGGCCCAAGGGTGGGCCGCCATGGACGAGGAGGAGACCTGGATAGACACGCCAGAGCCGATCCGGGGCAAGGGGCGTGCAGCCGGAGTGGCGCGCTCGGCGTCCCTCGATAAGGTGGCAGCGCGAATGTGGAAGCAGGTCAACCGCTATCCGAACGGCCTGGATCCCGATCTGGTGGCCCGGCGCGAGGAGAACCGGCAACGCATTCTGGACTTTTTTGGCGCCTCTCTCTCAGATTGGGAAGACTATGGCTGGCAGTTGCGCCATCTCTTTACCGGGCCGCAAGCTCTCTCTCATCTGAAGCAGTTGATCGCCCTGGCGCCCCACGAGCGCGAGGCCATTGACCTTTGCGTCGAACATGGCATCCCGTTTGGCATTACGCCCTATTACCTTTCCCTGTTAGACGCGCACTCGGTCAACCGAAAGAACGACGCCCAGGTCCGGGCGCAGGTCATCCCGCCGCTTCATTATGTACAACGGATGATCCAGCACAAGGACGACCGGTCGCATTATTTCGATTTCATGGGCGAACACGATACCTCGCCCATCGACCTGGTCACCCGCCGTTACGCAACCATCGCCATCCTGAAAGGCTACGAAACGTGCCCTCAGATCTGCGTCTACTGCCAGCGTAACTGGGAGATCACCGGACCGATGGAGGCGGGCGCCGTGCCGCCCATAGAAAGCCTCGATGCAGCCATCGACTGGTTTGCCGAACACACAGAACTCCGAGAAGTGCTGATCACCGGCGGTGATCCGCTTTTCTTGAGCGACCAGCGCATCGAATACATCCTCGAAAAGTTTGCATCGATGGACCACATCATCCAGATCCGAATCGGCTCCAGGGCTCTGGTGACAATGCCAATGCGCATCACCGACGATCTGGCGCGAGAGCTGGGGCGCCATATCTCGCCCGGGCGTCGAAACGTGGCCCTTGTGACCCACGTGGAGAGCGCCGCCGAGGTGACGCCCGACATGGCTGCCGCGGTTCACAGGCTGCGCCAGCAGGGACTGAGCGTGTACAACCAACAGGTCTTTACGCTGCACACCAGCCGCCGCTTCCAGACCGTAGCCAACCGGGTGGCACTACGAAAGATCGGTGTCGATCCCTACTATACGTTCTATCCCAAAGGCAAAGAAGAAACCAGCGGCTATGCCACCCCACTGGCCCGCATCCTGCAGGAGCGCAAAGAGGAAGCTCGGCTGCTGCCCGGATCGTTCCGCACCGATGAGCCGGTATTTAACGTGCCGCGCCTGGGCAAGAACCACGTACGGGCCTCCCAGGACCGGGAGCTGATTGCCATCCGCCCCAGCGGACGGCGCGTATATCTGTGGCACCCTTGGGAAAAGGGCATCACTCCGATGGAACCCTGGCTCTATGTCGATCACTCCATCGACGGCTATCTGCAGGCATTGGAAAAAATGGGCGAAGATCCTCGCGACTATGACAGCATCTGGTACTACTACTAGCCCTACCCTGCAACCAGAGGATAGGCTGCCCCCAATGACCCAAAGTCCCCATCACGGGTCGCTGCTGGCGGAGCTGCCAAGTTTTGCTGATTTCTTGACAATCTCCCGTGAGCAGTCGACTTGTGTTCTGGCCCATTTTCGGTACAATAGCTCTATGGACCTTTTTGACCATGCCCGGAAAGAGCAGATCGAACGCGAGGCGCCGCTGGCGGCCCGAATGCGCCCGCGGACGCTGGACGAGTTTGTCGGCCAGGAGCACATCGTCGGGCCGGGGCGGTTGCTGCGCCGGGCCATCCAGGCCGACCAACTGTCCTCTGTGATCTTTTACGGGCCGCCCGGCACAGGCAAGACCACGCTGGCGGCGGTGATCGCCAATACGACGCGCAGCCATTTCGAGACGCTCAACGCCGTGTTGGCTGGCGTGGCCGATATCCGCCGTGTGACCCAGGAGGCCCAGGAGCGTCGGGCCTTGCACAACCAGCGGACTATTCTCTTTGTCGACGAAGTCCACCGCTGGAACAAGGCGCAGCAAGACGCGCTCCTGCCCTGGGTGGAAAACGGGACGGTGATCCTGATCGGGGCCACCACCGAGAACCCCTACTTTAGCGTGAACCGACCCCTGGTCAGCCGCAGCCGGATCTTTCAGTTCCGCTCGCTGGAAGCTCAAGACCTGTACACCGTGGCCCGCCATGCCCTGGCCGATCCGGAACGGGGGTATGGCCAGCTCAAGGTCGATCTGCATCAGGATGCGCTGGAGCACCTGGTGGACGTGGCCAATGGCGACGCCCGGGGGGTGCTGAACGCCCTGGAACTGGCGGTAGAGACCACCCCTCCTGACGAGCAGGGGGTCATCACCGTAGATATGGGCGTGGCCGAGGAAAGCATTCAGCGCCGGGCCGTCCTGTACGACAAGGATGGCGACTATCACTATGACACCATCAGCGCGTTCATCAAATCGCTGCGTGGCTCCGATCCTGATGCCGCCCTCTATTGGCTGGCCAAGATGGTGTACGCCGGCGAGGATCCCCGCTTTCTCTTTCGCCGCATGTTGATCTTTGCCGGCGAGGACGTGGGCATGGCCGATCCGAACGCGATTCGGGTGGTGGCAGCTTGCGCCGACACCTTTGATCGGGTGGGCTTGCCGGAGGGACGCTTTCACCTGGCGGAGGCCACGCTCTATTTGGCGACGGCGCCCAAATCCAACTCGACGTTGGCCTTTTTCGATGCCCTGTCGCTGGTCGAAAAAGAACGAGAGGGGGAGGTACCCACCCATCTGCGCGATGCCAACCGAGACAGCGAAGGCTTTGGCCACGGCCAGGGCTATCTCTATCCCCACGCCTATCGCGATCACTGGGTGGCTCAGCAGTATCTGCCTGAGGGGCTGCAGGGTCGTGCTTTTTACGAACCCAGCGATCAGGGCTACGAGCGGGACATCGGCGAGCAGGTAGCCCGCCGCCGCGAGGCTCAACTGGCGGCGATGGTCGAGGGGCCGAGCCAGGGCGAGATTCTGACCTATACGCCTGGCGAGCGGGCCCACGAACGTTGGTTGCAGCGGACGATTGGCAATGCGGGCGAGCGACTGGGCAAGATCCGCGACCGGGTGCTCGATACTGCCGCGTTGCAACGGCACCATGTCGTGCTCGATCTCAATGCCGGCAGCGGGTTGCTCACCTGGGAGATCCTCCGCCGCGTTCCCGAAGGCGGCGTCTGGGCTCTGGCGCAAGATCGGCAGGAGGGGGAGGGCCTGCGGCAACAGGCCGAGCGCCTGCCCGAGTTGGAGAGACCGGTGGTGTTGGTGGGAGATCCTGCCGAGCTGCCGGAACTGCTGGCCTTGCGTGACGAAGGGGGCATGGTCTTTGATGCCGTGGTGGGCCGCAACGCTCTGGCCCCTTATCCCGACAAGGGGGCGCTGTTGCAGCAGATTCGAGGCTGGCTTCGGCCCAATGGGCGCCTGAGCCTGGCAGAAACGGTGCTTCAACACGCTCAGCGGCTGCACCAGTTGGTGGACCTTTCGGCCTTGGAATCGGATCTCGGCCAGCGAGTGGTCGAGGCCGAGGAAGCGATCTATGCGGCTGCCGACGATCCCCTGGTCAACTGGACCGAAGACAACCTCCAAGGGGCGCTGGAGGAGGTCGGTTTTGAGGAGGTCCGGTGCGGGGTGGAGGTGCAAGAGTCGGAGGCGCTGATTACGGCGGATACGTTGCAGCGCTGGTTCAGCCAGGAGGACGGGCGGGCGCGACCCTCCTATGGGCAGTACCTGCGCCGGTGCATCTCGGAAGAGGAGCTGGTCCAGATTCGGGCGCTGTACGAGCGACAACTGACCGGGCAAACGGTCCGCTGGCGCACCCGGATCGCCTTTCTATCGGGCCGGTCGCTGACGGTCGACTAGAAGTATCCGCCGAGCCATACCCAGCGCATTGACGCCCAATCAGGCTTTTGAAATAGGGGCAGAGTATGACCTGTCCGGTCCCACGGGATCGGGCAGGTTTTTCTATCGGCCGGTCACAAAACTCAGAATCAGGCCGTGGACTACCTGCTCTACCGGGGCCTTGTCGTCGGTAAAGACCATGGTCGGCTCGGTGAATTCGGTCATGCGGGGGACGGAGGCGTCGGCTACCTTCTGCAACAGGGGATGGGTCAACTGGGCGGCGTTGAGTTCCAGGTTTTCGGGCTGGGTGGGCTGCTTGGTCGCTACGACGAGCACATTGCTGAGGTCCTGGCCCGGATGGGCCAGGTCGACCAGGTAGACGTTGGGGAATTCGGCTTTGAGGGTGCTGGCCAAAACCTCGACCAGGCTCCAGTCGGTCTCGGTGCGGCCCACGTTGATGGCGACCACACCGTGATCGGTCAGGTGAGCGCGGACGTCGGCAAAGAACTCGCGGGTGGTCAGGTGAAAGGGAATGTAGGGCGGGCGGTAGGCGTCGATGGCCACCACATCGTAGGTTCTGGGGCTGTTGGTCAAAAAGTAGCGGCCATCCTGGGCGACGGCGTTTAAGTTGGGCTCGGTCATGTCGAAATAGTCGCGGCCCACCTGCAGAATCTCGGCGTCGAGTTCAGCGCCATCGATGGGGATGGGGCCATACACCTCTGTATACTGCTTGGCCACCGTGCCGGCTGCCGAACCGATGAGGGCCAGGCTGCCGACCTGGTCGGCGGTGAAGGGCGGGTTGTTGAAAAAGGGCGCGATGAGGAAATAATCCCAGATGCCGCCCACCAGGACCGAATCGGGGTCATAGATCGAATGGATCCCCTCACCCTCGTTCAGCTTGAGCCAAACCTCCCCGTTGTACTCGACCACCTGGATATAGTTGTGAGCCGATTCGGTCTCGTGGAGCAGAGTGCCATAGGAAACCGGCTTGATGACGCCGCTGGGCATGGTAGCCCACAGGATGACCAGCAGGATGGGCATCAGCAGATAGGGCAACGCGCGCGCCTTGAGTTCCCACCACAGGCCCACCAACGACACCGCCAGCAGCACAAAGGAGAAGGTAAAGAAGGTGTTGCGGGTGCCAATATTGGGGATCAGCAGTAGCACCGGCAAAAAGGTGCCCAGCAGGCTGCCCACGGTCGACAGCGCATACAGGCTGCCGGCGATTTTGCCCGATTTCTCGACCTGTTCGCCCTGCATCGACAGGCGGATGGCAAAGGGCGAGACACACCCCATCAGAGTGAGAGGAATGCTAAAGAGGGCAACCACCCCCAGAAGCGATCCAGCCAGGATCCCGGCGCTGTATTGGGCAAACCCCTGGACCGACCAAAGCAAGACGGGGCGCGAGATCAAGGGCACAATGCCAATGAGAAAGGCGGCCCAGGCCGTGATCTGGTACAGCACCCGGTAGTGAGGTTGACGGTCGGCCCATTTGCCGCCCAGGTAATAGCCCGCCGTCAGGTAAAGCAGCACCATGCCGATCAGCACGGCCCAGATGATGAGGGAATTGCCGAAAAAGGGATCAAGCAAGCGCGAGGCGGCCATCTCGACGCCCATGACACTCATCCCTCCCACAAAGACGGTGAGGAGAAGCAAGCTGCGTTTGGCTTTCATGAAAATCTCCATACAGGTCAAGGATTGAAGGTCCCAGGAACCCCTTCGATCTTCGGTTGCCCGGCGGGCAGATTGGATCATTGTACCATTTTCGCAGCGAACTGGCAAACGTCCTTGACGCTGCGACATTTTGCTGGTATAGTGGCTTCAGGATGGAGGCTCCATCATGGAGAAAGAAAACGTCCGCATCCGACCTTTTCGGAATACCCGGGCCGATGCAGAAGGCGTTCTGGCTGTGGAGAGGGCCACCTTTGCCGAATCTCCCTACGATGCCGATCAGGTGCAAGCGCTGCTGGCCAACGGGCGCCAGCACGCCTGGTTGGCAGTGGACAGCCAGAGGGTGGTCGGGTTTGTGATCTCGTTTCTCACCGAAGGGCTGCACCGCCGTTGGTGGGAAATTGACCTTTTGGCTGTACTGCCTGCCTGGCGAGGCCGGAGACTGGCCACGAGGATGATCCAAGCTGCGGCTGAGACCGGCGCAACCCAGGCGCGTGGGGCCAGGGCCTTTGCTGCCGACGACAACACCGCCTCGGCTCGGGCCTTTTGCCGGGCGGGATTTCACCAGGCGCCGGAGCTGTTTGAGTTGCTCATCTTTCGCACAGAGGATCAGGCGCCCCCATTCCGGTCGGTTGCAGACATTTTGATTCGGAAAGCGACCGGAGGCGAGGATCTGGCCCTCTGGCTGGGCAGGCAACCAGACGTTCAGGGCGAGGGCGATGGACAACAGCGGGGAACCCAGGGACCCATCGCACTGCCCGGCGGCCCTACGGGCCCCACTGTATTCCTGGCCGAGCGGGATGGCCGGCCGGCTGGCTACGCCGAGTTGGTGGGGGTGGAGACGTTGTTGTATCGCGGGTTTTGGATCGAGGAGCTGACTGCCTCGGATCGTCTGGCGCGCCAGGCGCTGGTGCAAGAGGTCACGCGCCATGCCCAACAAATGGGGGCCGACGAGATCGGGGCCATGGCGCCCCACAGCAACGGGCGCCTGCGGACAGAATTGCTGTGTACGGGGTACCGATCGTTGGGAAGCTACTATCAATTGACGGCCGAGCTGCCGTTGCTCAAGCCGGATCCTGTGTGCCCTGGCCGACCACAAGGTGCGGATCTTGTCTGAGCGGGCCAAACCGCCTCACGCTTGGGGCTGGGTGGCCGTTGGGTTGCTCCTGGTCGTAGCCCTGGTTGTCTTGATCGTGGAGTGGCGCCCCCTCTACGAGTTTGTGGCCGCTCCCGATCGGATTCGGGACTGGGTGGCCGATTTCGGGGTCGCGGGCCCGCTGGCGATCGTCCTGTTGGAAGCGGCCCAATCCTTGCTGGCGCCCATCCCCGGTCAGGCCATTGGAGCCGTCAGCGGCTATCTCTATGGGGTCCCACTGGGCACACTCTATGCCCTGATCGGCGTTGCCCTCGGCTCGTGGATCTCCTTCTTTCTGGCCCGCCGGTACGGACGACCGCTGGTGGTCCGATGGCTGGGCGCGCCCTCGGCCGAGCGGCTCGACGATCTGGTGCGCCGGGGAGGAGCGCTGTTCTTTTTCCTGATCTGGCTCCTGCCCTTTGTGCCCGACGATCTGGCCTGTGTGGCGGCCGGTCTGACGGCCATGCCTCCTCGTCAGTTTCTTTTTTTGATGTTGGCGGGCCGCTGGCCGGGCGTTTTGGCTTCGGTCTGGGTAGGGGCCAATGCCTCACGGCTAAGCCCGTGGGCTTGGGGTTCTCTTTTTGTCGGCCTCGCTCTTTTGGGGGTGATTCTCTGGCGGTGGGGATTGCCCTTGCAAGAGGCGATTCTGAACTGGATTGAGCGGCGGACCCATCGCAGAAATGGCTCATCGATGGCATGATAACAGCTATTGGGCCGCAGTTTGGCAAAAATGAGCAGCGATGCTATACTAGAATCGAGAACGAAATTCGAGAAGTGACCATGGCGAATGCGATTACTCTGGCACGACTTCCGTTGCTCATCGTAGTGACTCTGTTGCTCTATTGGGGCAGCCCAGCGGTTCAGGCAAGCACAGCCATCCTGGTGTTGATTCTGATCCTGATGGACAGCCTGGATGGCATTGTGGCCCGGCGCAGGCGCGAAGTGGGCATGCTGGGCAGCAAGCTCGACATTGCCGTAGACCGGATCGTCGAGTATGTCCTGTGGGTGGTCTATTCCAATCTGGGACTGATCTCGGTGGCCATCCCGATCATCGTGCTCATCCGGGGCGGGTTGGTAGACACCATCCGGGGCTTTAGCCTCATTTGGGGCGAGACCTCCTTTGGCATGATGCAGACCAAGTGGGGACGGCGGCTGGTGGCCTCGAACTTTATGCGCTCCCTATACGGTCTGGTCAAAGCCGCAGCTTTTTGTATGCTGGCGGCAGCGCTGGGATTGCGCGGACTGTGGAGCAACACGCCCAGAGAAGGGTGGGCCGAGACGATCCTGGGAATTGCTGTGGTCTTGAGTTGGATCGCCGCCGCGCTGTGTGTGATCCGCGGAGCGCCGGTGTTGATCGAGGCCCGGACGCTGCTCAAGGATCTCGATGCCAAAGTCGCCCAGCATAACGCGGAATGAAGGATTTCAAGGACCTAGCGGGCAGCGCCGCTGCGATTCGATTGGCCAGGGCCGCCAGTCGGATCTTTCCGCCGGCAATGACCTATTGGGCATCGTGGCAGGCCGCGGGTTTGCTCGTGCGGTTGCGGCCCCGCGTCTTTCAAGTCGTTCAGGCCAACTTGCGTCAGGTTGTCGGTGCAGAGGTCGACGAACAGGATCTCGATCAGATCGTGCGGCAGGCGTTCTCGACGACCATCCGCGGCTACTATGATCTCTTTCGTGCGTTGAGACTGCCGCGGGATCAGATGGCCGGCCTGATCCACTTTTCGGAGAGCGGGTTAGAGATCCTGCGCTCGCTGTGGCATCGGGAGGAGGGCAGCCTTTTGGTCATGCCCCATCTGGGCAATTTTGACCTGGCTGGGCAAGCGCTCGCCCCCCTACTGCCAGAAACGCAGGTGATTTCGCTGCGCGATCCACCACCGGGCTTTCAACTGACGAACGAAATACGCGAGGCCTCTGGGGTGATGGTGACGCCTCTCAGCCCAGCGGCTCTGCGCCAGGCCATTCAGTTGTTGCGTAGAGGCGGTACTGTCTCCACTGCGGTGGATCGGCCCGTGAGCGATCTGGACGAACCGGTGATGTTCTTTGGCCGTCCGGCCCGCCTGCCGTCGGGGCCGATCCGCTTGGCGCTCAAAACGGGGGCTGTGATCGTGCAGGCCTATTGTGTCTGGTCGCCCGAAGCGGGCGAGTATCAGATGACGATCGACCCTCCCCTGGAAATGGTGCGGACAGGCGACCGGGACGAAGAGGTACGGGTGAATATGCAGATTATGTTGGATCGGCTCGAGCCGGTCATCCGCCGCTGGCCCGGGCAGTGGCAGATGTACGTCCCTGTCTGGTCCGATTCTCCTGCCGATTTATAGGATGGTATTATGCGCATTCTCATTACAGGAGGAGCTGGATTTTTGGGCGCTGCCCTGGCCAACCGCCTGGTGGCTGAGGGTCGCACGGTTCTGGTCCTCGACGATCTGACAGCGGGCGACCCCCGCCAACTGGATCCCCAGGTTCTTTTCAATCGGGGGGATGTGCGGGACGTTCCCAAACTCTGGACGCTGCTCCAGGGTGTGGATTGCGTCTACCATCTCGCGGCCCGCGTTCGAGTTCCCGAGTCGGTCCATTATCCCAGTGACTATAACCAGGTCAATGTGGGCGGCACCGTGGCGCTGATGGAAGCTGTGCGCGATACCGGAGTCAGCCGGGTGGTGTTTACCTCGTCGGCGGCTCTGTATGGCGAGCAGTCCCGGCAGCCCATCCGGGAGGATCAACCCGCCCGTCCCGATTCACCCTATGGGGTGAGCAAACTCGCCGCCGAACACTATGTTTCGACGCTGGGTGGCCTGTATGACATCGAGACGGTCTCTCTGCGGATATTCAATGCCTATGGCCCCGGTCAGGAGTTGCCACCCAGCTATCCGCCGGTGATCCCCCAGCTGCTGAAACAGGCCCAAACTGGTGGTTCGGTGGTCATTTTTGGGAATGGCGATCAAACCCGCGATTTTGTGTACATCGACGATGTGGTGGACGCTTTGATCGCAGCCGCTACGGCGACCGGCGTCAATCGATCCGTGATCAACATCGGCTCCGGTTCCGAAATCAGCATCAACGATTTGGCGGCCAATGTTCTCCGTATCACGAGCAGCCGGGCCAATCTCCTGCACAACCTGGGCAGCCCCGCCGGTGTGTCGCGCCTGGTGGCCGATGCGAGCTTGGCCCTGGAACTTTTGGACTGGCAGCCCAAGACCAGCCTGGATCAAGGGCTGAAGTTAACCATGGAGCGTGACGCTCGCTTTCGACAGAGGCTGGGCGAGATGGGCGCGGAAAAGTAATGCGTCCTACTTTTCTTCTGCTGCTTTCCTGTATAATGATGATATAAATCTTTTTCACCAGGAGGGGCCACTATGTTCAAGAGGGTGGATGACGTATTCTTTAACGTGGACGATATGGAAGCCGCGGTGAGCTTTTACCGGGACAAGCTGGAACTGGCCGTCAAGTATCAATCGGACGACTGGGCCGAACTGGATGGCGGCAACGTCACGATTGCCCTGCGCCGCTATGGGTCTGGCCCCAAGGGGCGACCCGAGCTGGAGGTGGGCGAAGGAGCCACATTAGTCTTTGAGGTCGACGACCTGGATGCGGCTGCCAAGGAGTTGGAGGCCCGGGGCGTCAAGTTCATCAGCGGCGTGTTTGAATACGGCGCCGTCAAATTGGCTGCTTTTGAAGATCTAAACGGCAACGTCCTGCAGATTTATGAGCACATCCGATAAACGTACGTTGATGGCGGTGTTTGCGCACCCCGATGACGAGTCTTTTGGCATCGGGGGGACGCTGGCCCGCTACGGCGCAGAGCCCGACATCCGTGTGGTGCTGCTGTGTGCCACCAGGGGCGAGGCTGGCGAGATCAGCGATCCCGGCCTCGCCATACCTGCGCGCCTGGGCGAGGCGCGCGAGGCAGAGCTTCGGTGCGCGGGAAAAGCGCTGGGGATCGACGAGATCCACTTTTTGGGATATCGGGATTCGGGAATGGCCGGGACGCTGGAGAACCAGCACCCTCAGGCTCTGACCATGGCCGATTTTGAGGAAGGGGTGGGCCAGATCGTGGCCCACATCCGCCGCGAGCGACCGGATGTGCTGGTGACTTTTGACGAAAATGGCGGCTATGGGCACCCGGATCACGTGGCGATTCATCACATGGCCAAGGAGGCCTTTGCCGCTGCCGCCGATCCCTCCCGTTACCCCGAGCAGATCCAGGCCGGGCTATCAACGCACGCGACCAAAAAGCTGTACTATACGGCCATTCCCCGTCGCTTTTTCCTGGCCATGGTCGAAAAGCTGAAGGAATTGGAGATCGAGGTTCCCGAGCGCTTTGTAGAAATGACCGAGATGCCCATCGGCCTACCGGATGAAGCCTGTACGACCGACGTAGACGTGCGCGAGTTTTGGGAGGCCAAGCAGGCTGCCATCCGATGCCATGCGACCCAACTGAGCCCCGACAATCTGTTTTTGTCTTTGCCGCCCGAAATGATGCGCGAATTGCAGGCCTGGGAATGCTTCCAACTGGCCGAGAGCGCCGTGGGCGGCGACGGGCAATCCCATGATCTTTTCGCAGGGCTGAGGTAGCCGTCAAGCCCCCATGCGATATCCCCTTGTCTTGTCCTACCTTCAAGCTCAGGCGCTCCTTTCTGCCCGGAATCAGGGCTTGGGCACTGCAACCATCTCCCTCGATCTGGGGCTTTCCACGCGCGAGGTCGCCCTATTGCCCGATCGAGTGGCCTTCGAAGAGGACGAGTGGCTGACCTGGGAGGGTGTGGAAGAGATTGCAGGCGAAGAGATGGTCTGTTTCGAGATCGAAGACCATCAACCCGAAAAGATCCAGCAGTTTTCCGAGCTGATGAATCGTTTTTACAGTCTGATGCCCACGACCGGCGCGCCCACCCTGCTGATCTCGGGCATTCCCATGCACCGCATCAAGGGGGTGGACCCCCATCGGGACACGCTGACGAAAGTGCGTACCGTATCGCCCATCGCCGGGCGCGTGCTGGACACCTGTACCGGATTGGGCTATACGGCCATCGAGGCGGCCAAAAAGGCCGAGCATGTGGTGACGATTGAGCTGGACCCAATGGTCTTGGAGGTGGCCGAACTCAACCCCTGGTCACGCGCCCTCTTTGAAAACCCTCGCATTGAGCAGCGGGTCGGCGATGCCTTTGATGTGGTACAGGACCTGGAGGACGCTTCCTTCTCCCTGATCGTCCACGATCCGCCCATGTTCAACCTGGCCGGCGATCTCTATTCAGCCGAGTTCTATGGCGAGCTGCACCGGGTGTTGAGACATCGGGGGCGGATGTTCCATTACGTGGGGGATCTGGACAGCAAGTCGGGCCGCAATGTGGTGCGCGGGGTTACGCGCCGCCTGCAAGAGGTGGGTTTTACGCGAGTGGTGCGCAAGCCGGAAGCGTTTGGGGTGGTGGCCTACAAGTAACGCCGCAGGGCGTCAGGTATCAATGAGGACCATCCGGTCGAGGCCGGCATAGTCGGGCTGGACCTGGACACGGGCTTCTGGAAATTCTTGGCGGGCCAGGGTGGAAACGACATCCCCCTGGCTCGCGCCGATCTCTAGCAGGAGGGAACCTCCGGGCTGCAAGTAGGGAGGGGCAGCGGCGATGAGGGCGCGGATGTGGTCCAGTCCATCGGGCCCGCCGTCGAGGGCCTGTCGGGGTTCGAATTGGCGGATCTCGGGTGGCAGCGCCGACCATTCTTCGGTAGTGACGTAGGGTAGGTTGGCGGTGAGGATGTGGACCGGTTCGGGCAGGGGCGCCAGGAGATCCCCCTGCAAACATTGTACCCTACCCGCCGCTCCGTGGCGGCGGGCGTTGTGGGCGGTCACTTCGAGGGCCTCCGGTGAGCCATCGAGGGCATAGATCGTGGCCTGGGGCAGGTGGACGGCCAGGCTGATGGCGATGGCGCCGCTACCGGCGCCCACGTCGCACACCCGGAGGGCAGGCCCCCATCGTTTCGCCCGTTCCAGCGCCTGTTCGACCAGCAGTTCGGTCTCGGGCCGTGGGATCAGCACGCGGCTGTCGACGAGTAGATCCAGCCCAAAGAACTCCCAATGTCCCAAGAGGTAGGGGAGGGGGGTTCGCGCTGCCCGGCGGTCAACCAGATCCCGGTACCAGGTGAGCGCTTTGGGCGTGAGTCTCCGCTCGGGCCAGGCCAAAACCGTGGCGCGACTGGTTTCCAGGACGTGGGCCAGCAGCAACTCGGCATCGAGTCGGGGAGAATCGACGCCTGCGCTTTCCAAACGGACGACGGCCTGGGCCAGTGCTTCCTGGATCTTCATCTCCCCAGAAGACCTTTCCGCTCGCGAGGACGGCGGACATTGGGCCGCATGGACAGATGGACAGCGGTGTCGGCCCGGGCGAGGGATCAGGCGCCGATGGCTTGTAAGCGCTCGGCCTGTTCGGTGGTTGCCAATTCGTCGATGATCTCGTCCAGATCGCCGTTCATGACACTCTCCAGACGATAACTGGTGAGGCTGATGCGGTGATCGGTGAAGCGGTTCTGAGGATAGTTGTAGGTGCGGATCTTTTCGCTGCGCTCGCCCGAACCCACCTGCAATCGGCGTGCTTCTCCCCGTTCCTCGGCCTGGCGCTCCTGTTCGGCCTCGTACAGCCGGGAACGCAGCACGGTCATGGCCCGCTCCCGGTTTTGGGTCTGGCTGCGCTCGCTTTCACACGACACGACCAGGCCACTGGGCACGTGGGTGATGCGCACCGCCGTCGCGTTCTTCTGCATGTGCTGCCCGCCCGGGCCCGAGGAGGTGTAGACGTCTATTTCGAGATCGCCGGGGTTGATCGCGATTTCTACCTCATCGACGGCGGGCAAGACGGCGACGGTGGCCGTCGATGTGTGGATGCGGCCCTGTGATTCGGTGACCGGCACGCGCTGTACCCGGTGGACGCCGCTTTCGAACTTGAGCCGAGAATAGGCGCCCTTGCCTGCGATCTGGAAGATGACTTCTTTGAAGCCACCGACGCCGGTGCTATGCTCGCTGAGGATCTCGGTTTTCCACCTCTTGAGTTCTGCGTAGCGGGTGTACATGCGATACAGGTCGGCGGCAAAGATGCCGGCCTCGTCTCCGCCGGCTCCGGCTCTGATCTCGACGATGACGTTCCTCTCGTCATTGGGGTCTTTGGGCAGCAGCAAGCGACGAATGCGGTCGTACAGAGCCTCCATGGCGCTCGAAATGCGGGTCACATCGGCCTCGGCCATTTCGATCATCTCGGATTCGTCTTCCATTTCCATGAGTTCGCGGGTATCGGCCAGTTCCTGCTCCAGGCTCAGATACGTGCGATAGTCCTGCACCAATTCTGCGATCTCGGCCTGTTCCTGAGCGTACTCGGTAAGCCGGACATGGTCCCCCACCAACTCGGGATCGGCCATGAGGCGGTTCAGTTCCTCGTATCGGTCTTCAATGAGCTTGACTTTATCCAGCACAGACATTACTCCTCAGGTTGCTTGGTCCCATCTTACGGCAAAACGCCCTTGTCGTCAAGGTGACGACCGGGCAAGAACAGGCCCACAACTGGAGCTTGCTCCCCGCCCTCATCTGAAGTATAATGCCCCAACCGGATCAGGAAAGCCGGGACTTGGGCGCGGGCCGGATGGAAGTATGGCGAGGCGGCAGCTTGCTGCCGCACTCCAAAATCAGAAAGCCGTGGCCTGGGTGTGGGCTGGCTGAAAGCACGGCATTGCGGCAGCAAGCTGCCGCACTCCAAAATCAGAAAGCCGTGGCCTGGGTGTGGGCTGGCTGAAAGC
>CAYVLO010000008.1:17578-23172 GCA_964452125.1 uncultured Anaerolineaceae bacterium
ACGGCATTGCGGCAGCTTGCTGCCGCACTCCAAAATCAGGTGGGCTGTGGCGTGGGCACCGACTGCCTGGAAGGAACGGAACCTTTGACGAGAAGGATTTGGGGGGTTCTACTGCTGTTTGGGATTCTGAGTATGGTTCTCACCTATCCCCTCTCACTGCACCTTGCCGATGCGGTGGAGGATAGGCAGGATGCCCTGCTCAATGTCTGGATCACCGCCTGGGACGGTCACCAACTGGTCGCCGACCCCTTTCACCTTTTTGACGCCAATATTTTCTCCCCCTATCGTCGCACACTGGCCTATTCCGAACTCTTGTTGGGCAATGGGCTCTTGTCGTTGCCGATTACGGCGCTGACGGGAAATCCGATCCTGGGGTACAACCTGGCCCTCCTCCTGTCCTTTGTCCTCACGGGCTTTGGGACCTATCTGCTGCTGCTAACCCTGACCCGTTCTCATGGGGCAGGGCTGGTGGGGGGCGCGATCCTGGCCTTTTCGTCCTACCGACTGACAAACCTGGCTCAAGCCCAGCTCCTCATCACCCAATGGATGCCGTTCGCTCTGCTGGCCTTGTACAAACTGCTGCACAGACCCCAAAAGCGGCATATCGCGACCTTTGTTCTGTTTTTCTGTCTGCAATCGCTGTCCTCGTTCTACTATGCCATCCTGCTGGCGTTGACCGTGGCGCTCTATGTCCTCTTTTGGCTGACGGGGCAGGGATGCAGGCATCGGGATGATCTACAGGCATGGTGGCAGGGTCATCGCCGTCCCATCGGGTTTTTGCTACTTGCCGCTTTGCTGTGTGCCTGCCTGGTGGCGCCCTTTGCCCTGCCCTACTTTGGGGTCCAGCGCGAGCTGGGCTTTGAGCGGTCGCTGGCCGATAATGAGCCCTTTTCTGCCAGCCTGCGCCAGTATGGGATGGTGCCGCCGGGAAGCGTCTTGCACGGGCGCTGGCTGCCCAGCGATTCGACTCCCATTGCCGGTGGGTATCCGGTCGATGCCCTTTTCCCAGGGTTGCTGGCGCTGTTGCTGGGAGCGTGGGGGATCGTTCGCGGTCGGGGATCGCTGCGTTGGTTCTTTGTGATACTTTTGCCTCTGGCCTTTGTGCTATCTTTGGGGCCGCGTCTCTATTGGGCGCCCGGGCAGCCTGCCGATCTGAGCGGATCCTTGCCATACGCCTGGCTGTACGCGATCGTGCCAGGTTTCAAGGCTTTACGGGCGCCGGCCCGTTTTGACGTACTGGTCACCCTTTCCCTGGCGGTTCTGGCTGGCTATGGGCTGGCCTCACTGCGGGACCGTGCCTGGATGGGGCAAAACGCTCGAAGGGTGCTTTTGGCGGGAGTCTTGGCTGGAGTGGTGGTCGAGTCGTGGGTGTTTCCCGCCGCCCAGGTCGAACCAGTGCCGGTCGGCGAGGAGGTGCCGGCCGTGGTTCGTTGGCTGGCGAGCGAACCGCCGGGCGTGATTCTGGAGCTGCCCATGGCCTTTACACCGGGCGGCCCCAAGCTCGACTACCAGTATCTGTCGACCTATCACTGGCAGACGACACCCGATGGGTACAGCGGCTTTATCCCCCCAAAACACGGACAGATTGTGTACGAAATGGAGACCTTTCCCTCTGAACGGGCGGTTGGCCTCCTTCAGGCTCTGGGCGTGGGCGTGGTCGTGATCCATACCGAGCGCTACCCCCAAGAGCGCTGGCAAGAGATGCAGGCAGCGCTGGCGCAGTTCGAGGAGTTGACGCCGGTGAAGGCTTTTGACGGGGCTTGGGTCTATCGGGTGCTGCCTCGCTCCTTCGACGCCCGATCTCTGGAAGTGACGGGCTATATCCCGCCTCGCGCCCGAACCGGTGAACCCTATACGGTCTATGTCATCGTTGCCAACGAGGGTCCGAGAAGCCACGCCTTTGCGCCCACAGACCTGGTTTCGGGTGCCGCGGTTTGGGCGCAGGACGGGAATCGGATTGAAAGCTCGGCCACGGGCGATATCCCGTTGGTGATTTCCCCCGACGGCGGAGTCGCTGTCATTCCCCTCACTCTGAGCGCACCCTCGGAACCGGGCGACTGGCGCCTCTCCATCGGAGAGCAAGGCGGGGCGTTGGGCCATTGGCAGGCGGAAGGAATGGTGCGCGTGGGAAAAGAGGCCGACGAGGACTTGCCGGTCCCAGCGCGTCTGGTTTCCTGGACCCTGCCAGAGCGGGCGGCGCCCGGGGAGTCGATCGATGTGGCCCTGACCTGGGGGGCTTTGGGCAAAATCGACGCCTACTATAGCGTCTATGTCAAAGTGCTCGATGCCGCGGGCCATGTTCTCGTTGGCTGGGACGGGCAGCCCCGAAACGGGGAAGCGCCGACCCTTCTCTGGGTTCCCGGACAGACCATCGACGATACGATCACCCTCACGATCCCCAAAGGGGCTGCCCCCGGCGACTATCAGGTGGAGGTGGGTATGTACCGCGCCGAAGATCTGGCGCGCTGCCTTACCCTGAACGACGAGGGTGTACCGGTGGAACAGATTCTGCTGGGCACTGTTTCCATTGGGCACTGATTCTTTGGCGAACCGCCCCGAGATCGGCCCCTGATCGGTTCCAGTCAGGGGTCAGTCAGGTTGCCGTCAAGCGAGATGCCGTTCGAACCTCTATACTCGGGGTAAGTTGTTGCTTTAGTCTGAAGATGGTATAATGATCGGGCGAGTTGAATGTTCCGCCTGTCAGGTGGGGGCTGTGGCAGGATTCCTGGCGGCCCCGTCTGCCAGAGGCCTGGGCCAAGACGAATGACGTATGGGATCGATTTAGGGAGGGGTTCGGATGCTTGATGCCAACTTGGATACCCTGAACTGCATCTATTTCACCCTTTTTTTGCTGGGGTTGGGGTATGCTCTTTTCATCGCGATCACCGGTGGCCTCTCGGATGTAGATTTCCCTGACGTGCACATCGATGTGCCCCAGATCGATTTTCCAGGGGATGTGAGCGTCCCCGGAGCCGACGTGCAGATTGGAGGTGCCGGCCTGCCCTCAGGTGGGATTGATGCACCCGACGTTCCGGTTTCTCCGCTGAGCCCGGTGACCATTGCCGCCTTTATCACTACGTTTGGCGGATTGGGCGTCCTATCCAATCAGGTTCTGGGCCTGGCGCCCGGTTGGGGATTGTTGGTGGCGACCACCGGCGCGTTAATGTCTTCGGGCATCTTGTTCCTGTTCTACAGTCAGGTCCTGATCCGTTCGCAGGCCTCGAGCGAGTTGCGCCGGGGAGAACTCGTCGGAGTCCAGGCTGAGGTGACGGTGCCCATCGCCGAGAGTGGAATGGGGCAGGTGTCGTATCAGACCAAATCCGGGAGAATGAGTTCGACCGCGCGCTCTATCGATGGGCGGGCCATCCCGCGAGGTCAGTTTGTGCGCATTGTGCGCGAAGTCGGTCCGCAGGTGTTGGTTGAGCCGTTGGACCTGGATTCAGAAAGTGGATAAATTCCAAAAAGCCGAAACTGGGAAAGGAGTGAGATAACACGATGTGGTTTGAAGCGATTCTCATTGCAGTGGGAGTGCTGTTTACCTTTTTTGTGCTGGCAGGTTTCTATGCCAGTCGCTACAAAAAGGTCGGCCCCAACCAGGTGTTGGTGGTTTCTGGTCGACGGCGCGAAATGATCAATCCGGTCACCGGCCAGCGGGAAAGGGTCGGCTTCCGGGTGGTCAAGGGCGGTGGTACCTTTATTATCCCCGTGCTGGAGCGGGTCGACATCCTGTCGATGGAGATCCTGACCATCGAGGTTGAGGTGCGCAGCGTCTACACCGTCGAGGGCGTGCCCGTCCATGTGGACGGTGTGGCCCAGATCAAGATCCGGGGCGAAGACGTCTCGATCTATACGGCGGCCGAGCAGTTCCTGTCCAAGGGACCGGAGGGCATTGTCTACGTCGCCCACGAGACACTGGCCGGTCACCTGCGCGCCATTCTGGGTATGCTTACGGTGGAAGAGATCTACAAAGACCGGGATGCTTTTGCCCAGAAGGTGCTGGAGGTTTCGGGCGGCGATCTGGCCAACATGGGTCTCGAGATCGTATCCTTTGTCATCAAGGACATTCGCGACGACAAGGAATATCTCGAGTCGTTGGGCCGCACCCGCACCGCCGAGGTCAAGCGCGATGCGGTCAAGGGCGAGGCCGAGGCGCAGCGCGATGCGACCATTGCTCAGGCGAACGCGGCCCGTGATGCGACGATCCAGTCGGCGGAGGCGCGGCAACTTGGGGAAACGGCCAAGTTCCAGGCCGAGACCAAGATCGCGTCGGCGCAAAAGATGTATCGCGTGGAAAAGGCCAAGTACGACGAGGAGGCCAACCGCAGCGAGGTTCAGGCCGAATTGGCCCGCACCCTGCAGGAAAAGATCACCAACCAGGAGATCACGGCCCAGGAAGTTCAGATCGAGGTGGTGGCCAAGCAGAAGCAGATCGAGGTGCAAGAACAAGAGGTGCTGCGCCGCGTCAAAGAGTTGGAGGCTACGGTCGAAAAGCCGGCTTCGGCGGAGCGCTATCGCATCGAGACCCTGGCCAATGCCAAAAAGTTCCAGTTAGAGACCGAAGCGGCTGGCCAGGCAGCGGCCACTCGCTTGCAAGGCGAGGGCGAGGCCGATGCTACCAAGGCCAAAGGTCTTGCGACCGCGGATGTAATCAAGGCCCAGGGCTTTGCCGAAGCAGAGGCCATGGAGAAAAAGGCGATGGCCTGGCAAAAGTATAACCAGGCGGCCATCATTCAGCAGCTTGTCGAAGCGTTGCCTGAAGTGGCCAGCGCTGTGGCCCAGCCTCTGTCCAAGACCGAGAAAATCGTGATCATTAACAGCGGCGGCGATGGGGCCGGCGCCTCCAAGGTTACAGCCGACGTAACCAATATCGTCGCTCAGATTCCGGATACCCTGGAGGCGCTGACCGGCATCAACCTGATCGAGGCCCTGAAATCGTTACCGGGGATTGGCCAGGCGATGCCCGAACAGCCGGACAAGGAATAGCCCGAAATCTGCAACCGCTGTTGGTTGTAGAAGCATCGAAACTCTGCAAATAGGCCCTTTGACAATCTCAGAGGGCCTATTTGTACGGAATTCAGGTTTGACGCCGGGATGCGCCTGCCAAGGCCATCGCGGAGGTCAAGATTCGTGTCCAAACCCATGTACATACCCACCGAAACGCTCACCGCCCCCGTCTCGCGGGCAGCCTGTGCCATGGAGGCGCCCTCGCGGGGCGAAGTGCAAGCCGAGGAGGGCGGGTTCGTAATCTGCCTGGAAGTGGGTCGGTCGTCTGATTGCTGATTGTTGGAGGAAGACGCAAAGTCGCAGATGGTATCTTTGTCGAAAGTGCTTGAGAGTTTGAAAACAAGAACCTTACCCGCTGTCCTGCTGCTGGCAATGTCCCTGAGCCTTTTGGGAGGATGTGCCTGGCCGTCCTTTCCCACTTTTCCGGCCAATCCTACCGATACGCCCCTGCCTGCCGCCCCTGATCCGGTGACGCACGTGCCGCCTATCGCCCATGCAGTAGGTGGGCAAGAGACGATCGTGATCCTGCACACCAACGATTTCCATGGAGCCATTGAGCCCCGCCTGTCGAGCAATGGCAAGCAGGAGTA
>CAYVLO010000009.1:0-1375 GCA_964452125.1 uncultured Anaerolineaceae bacterium
AACATCTGTTCTCCCAGCACGGCTATCATGGTGCGTCCATCCGCGACATCGCCCAGGCCTGCGGGCTTTCCAACGCGGCGCTGTATTATCATTTTGGCAACAAGCAGAACCTGTTCTTTGAGGTGCTCCGGGAGTATATCGCGACCGTGGCCCAACAGTTGCGGGCGGCGGGTGCGGGCGAGGGGACCTGTCGCCAGCGACTCGTTCGCATCGCCCAGGCCTATGCTGAAATCATCTTGGAATCTCAAAGCGAGATGCAAACCTGGCTTCGCGACCTCGCCCAGTTTGATCGGGAGGAGATCCAGCACCTGCTCCCCGATGCAAGAGACCAAATTCAATCTACGATCTCGACGGTCCTCGAAGAAGGCATTGCTGCCGGCGAGATACGACCGCTAGACACCTACCGCGTGGGGGTCTTGTTTCTGGGCATGGTCAGCTCTCTGGCAGCTCGTCGTCTGTACAATACAGCCAGGGCGACACTGGAAGAGGACGTGGACCTGGTAGTCAACGTGTTGTTCGAAGGCATTGGCATTTGAGATCAGGATTGTCAAGTCCTGTCATCCAAAACTAAAGGAGACAACAAGCATGATCGAATCTTTCATCGACCGCCTGACCCGTGCATCGTTGCGCTTCAAGTGGCTCACCATCGGCCTGGCCATCCTGGCGCTGGTCGCGGGTATATTCGCCCTTACACAATTGAACCAGGAACTCATCCCCTCGATCGAGGTTCCCCAGAGCGTGGTGCTCGCTTTCAACCCCGGCACGGAGCCGGGGGCCATGCGCGACGAGGTGACCATTCCCATCGAAGATGCCGTCAAAGACATCGAAGGGGTGGTCAACCTCGAATCCATGACCGCGAGCGGCATGGCTTTCGTCATGATCCAGAGTGAATTCGGCCTCGATCAAGAAGCCCTCCGGACCGAGATCCAAGAAGCTGTGACACGGTTAACCTATCCCGAGGGCATGGATACACCCGAGTTGCTTACCTTTGGCCTGGAAGACCTGCCTCTCGCTTTTGCCAGTGTGTCGTCGGAGCTGTCGACTGCGGAGCTCAAAGCCTTGGTCGAGTCGGACATCGTCCCGGCCCTTGAAGAGGTGCCGGGTGTGGCCGCTGTGCAGGTGAGCGGTGGACAGGAGCTGCCCACCGAACCACCTCCGACGCCGGAACCCACTGCAGCCCCTATTTTGGAGCCGACCGCAGAACCAACTTTGATGCCAACCCTGGAACCGACGCCGACTGCCGAGCCCACCGCCGTGCCGGCTGAGGTATCTCCCCCGCCGACTACCGAGGCCGGGATCGCAGAACCGGTAGCAGAATCAGAGCCGGTGGCCCTGCCCGAGTCGTGGATTCAGGCCGCCGCTGCCCAGGGCGCGA
>CAYVLO010000009.1:1475-17449 GCA_964452125.1 uncultured Anaerolineaceae bacterium
GAGCCGGAGGCCGAAGTAGAGGTACCGGAGCCGGTGGCCCTGCCCGAGTCGTGGATTCAGGCCGCCGCTGCCCAGGGCGCGACCCTGGAAACGACGGACGACCTGACGCCGGAGATGATCGCCGCCATCGCCGGTATGGCGCCGCAGATGTTGGCCGAGCTCACACCAGAGATGCTGCTGGCCATGCCCCTGGAGGCGCTGGCTGCTCTGCCGCAGGACTACCTCCAGGGCCTCGACCCCGAGCTGCAGGCCCAACTGGCCGGGCGGCTGGCAGCCCCCGAGCCGGAGGCCGAAGTAGAGGTACCGGAGCCGGTGGCCCTGCCCGAGTCGTGGACCGAGGGCGCCGCATCCTGGGGTGTCAAGTTGGAGACGACCGGCGACCTCACGGGCCTCATCATGAAGAACATCATCCTCAGAACCCCCGAAGCACTGGCGGACATCACACCTGAGATGCTGCTGGCCATGCCCCTCAAAGCCCTGGAGGTTTTGCCCAAGGACTATCTCGAGTCCCTCGACCCCGAGCTTCAGGCCCAACTGGCGGCTCGGCTGGCAGGGGAGGAAGTACCACAGCCCGAAGCCGAACCAACCCGGGATCCGGCCATGCTGCCCGAGATCTGGCAGTCTGCGGGAGAAGCCCAGGGCATCAGCCTGGTGATGCCGGAGGACGTAACCCCAGAAATCATCCAGGGCATCGCCAGCATGGCGCCGCAATTGCTAGACATGTTGACGCCGGAAAGCCTGCGCCGCTTCTCGCCCGAGGTGCTGGCCTGGCTGCCGACCGGCTACATCGAAAAGCTGGATGCCGACCTGCGCGCCGAGCTGGACGAACTGGCCCAGCCCGCCGGCGGGTTGGGGGCGCTGGCCGCTGAGGCCGAAGAAAAAGCGACAGAGATAGCCGTCGGCGCGCCAGAGTTGGGCGATGCCTGGCGCCAGCCGCCCGAGGAGAGCGCGACTGGTCCCCTGCCCACCTTTGAGACCGCCGCCGACCTGATCAACAACGGCTTTACCGCCACCGCTGCCGAGCTGCTCAACCTGCTCGTGGGGCAAAACATGCCCCAAGTACCGGACCTGCTGGCCGACCTGTCGCCGGAGGTCATCGCCTGGCTGGCCGAGAATGAAGAGGGCTTCCTAGAGAACCTCAGCCCCGCCGCGTTGCGCCTGCTGTCACCGGAGGCGCTGGCCTCGTTGCCGGAGGACTTTTACGCGACGTTGGCTCCCGAACTGCGCAGCGAGCTGGAAGGCATCGCCGCCGGGACGGTGAAGGCCTTTACCCCCACCGACACCATCACCTCCGTGGACGGCAACCCCAGCCTGCAGTTGATCGTGTACCAGGACAGCGGGGCGAACACGGTCGTCACCACCCACGCCCTCTACGACCGGATGGCGGAACTGGAGGAAGAGTATCCCGGCCTGCGCTTCGACGTGACCTTTGAACAGGCCTCCTTCATCGAAGAGTCGATCAGTGGCGTCACCCGCGAGGGCGCCCTGGGGGCGGTCTTTGCCGTCCTCGTCATCCTGCTCTTCCTCAGCGGCACGGTCAACGGCCGCTACCGGCTGTCCTGGCGGAGCACGCTGGTCACCGGGGCCAGCATCCCCCTCTCGGTGTTCATGGCCTTTGCCCTGCTCGAGTGGCTGCCGCCGGTGGCCGATGTCGTGCTGGGGCCGCTGGTCAGCGCGACAGAGGGCATCCCCGTGCTTGGCACGATCATCCTGCTCATCCACCGTCTGTTCCCGATCGATTTCACCCTCAACCTCATGACCCTGTCCGGGATGACCGTCGCCGTCGGACGCGTGGTGGATGACTCGATCGTGGTTCTGGAAAACATCTACCGCCACATCCAGCGGGGTGAAGACCAGAAGCAAGCCGTGCTGGTCGGTACGCGCGACGTGGCTATCGCCATCCTGGCCTCAACGGTGACGACGGTGATCGTCTTTATGCCCATCGGCCTGATCGGTGGCATCGTCGGCCAGTTCTTCCTGCCTTTTGGCATCACTGTGGCCTACGCCCTGGGGGCCAGCTTCCTCGTCGCCGTGACCATCGTGCCGCTGTTGGCCTACCTGTTCATCCGCAAAGAGCATCTCCCCGAAGAGAAAGAAATGGCCCTGCAGCGCTGGTACACCCCGGTCTTGCAGTGGGCGCTCAGGCACCGCGCCTGGGTTTTGATCATAGCCGGCCTGCTCTTCGTCGGCAGCGGGTACCTCCTGGCTGAGCGGCCCCAGGCCCTCCTGCCCAACATGGGCGAGGTCCAGGTCTCTGTGAGTGTGGACCTTCCCAACGGGACGACCATGGCCGAGACGGCCGAGCTGGTGTCCAGGTTCGAAGCGTCGCTGGACGGAGTGGAGGGTCTCGGCACGAAGCAGAGTGAGATCGGGGCCGGTGGCGGGCTACAGGCCATGGCCACCCGGTTCCTCGGCATGGGGGGCGTGGATCAAAGCCTGGCCAACGTCCGTATCGCCGTGGAAAACGGGAAACGGATAGACGAGCTAACAGCTATCGTCCGCGAAAAGGCGGAGCAGGTCTTTGGCGCCGAGTACGTCACCGTCTCGGGTGGCACCCTGACCTCCAGCGCCTTTTCCAGCTTCTCCCTGGACATCTCCGGCGACCCGGAGCAACTGAAGGCCATCAACGACGACGTCATCGCCGCCTTGGAGGGAGTGGAGGGGCTGGCCAACGTGACCAGCGCCCTTGCCGACACAGAGATGATCCTGCGTGTGAACGGCCAGCCGTCGGTGAGTTACAGCGGCGAGATCGAGACCCAGGATGCCTTGGGCGTGTCCGACAAAGCCAAGGCCCAGGTCGAGGCCATTGTGCCCGCCGGGATCACAGTCACCGAAGGGTACGAGACGCAAGTCCAGAAGGAAGGGTTTTCCCAGGCGGTCCAGGCCTTGCTGATCTCGATCGTCTTCGTCTACCTGACCATGGTCATCACCTTCCGCTCTTTCGTCCATCCCTTCAGCATCCTGTTCAGCCTGCCGCTGGCCATCATCGGCGCGGCGCTGGCTCTATGGCTGACCGGCCGCGTGGTAGGGCTGCCGGCGCTGGTGGGCTTGATGATGCTCGTCGGCATCGTGGTAACCAACGCCATCGTGCTCATCGACCGGGTGCAGGCCAACCGCAAGAAACGGGGCATGGACGTCGAGGAGGCATTGATGGAGGGCGGGCGCACCCGGCTGCGCCCCATCTTGATGACGGCTGTCGCCACCATCCTGGCCCTGATGCCCCTGGCCATCGGCCTGACCGAGGGCGCACTCATCGCCGCCGAGCTGGCCACCGTCGTCATCGGCGGGCTGTTCACCTCAACGCTGCTCACCCTGCTCATCGTGCCGGTGATGTACAAGACGTTGGACCCGTTGACCAGCCTGGGCCGCAAGAAACCCAAAGCTGGTTCCCCAGCCGACAGTGCGGAGTCGTAAATCTATGCGTCAAGTCGATTCGGAGCATAGCGAACCCGTGATATCGGCCTGGGTGCGGCCGTTGAGGGGCTTTTGGACCGAGTTCTGGCTGCACATCGGGTTCGCAGCCCTCATGTTGATAGTGCTAGTCGGGGGTTGGTTCCCTGAAGAAATCTCGGCACGTAGCGTGGGGCTGGGAGCCGCGGCCGGCTGCTTCGTTGCCCTGCTGCTGATGCCGGGCTACAAGGTCCGTGCAGGGAGGGCAGGGGAAAAGCTTGGAGCCATCCAGTGGTGGAGTGTAGTCCTGCGGACGATCTATCTTTCCTCCCGCGCCCTGGCCATCGGGCTGTGCCGGATACCGTGGCCTGGCGTCGCCAGGTTAGGCGGGAGTGTCGTCTCAGCGATCGCGATGTTCCAGGCTGTACAGGCACTCTGTCTGGGAGTACTGCTGCGCAGAGGCTGACGGATCCGTTAGGAACCTATAGCCCTGCGGAGGTTATGGATCTCCGCAGGGCTGCACCTGCCGAACCTGCCAACCGGCGTGGGCGAAGAAGGTTCGTCCAGCACGTCCAGCCGTGAAATTCACAAGGCGATGGTGGACATGGGGCCAGGGGAATACAAGCAATGGCACAAATGAGCAGCGACCATGTGCTGGCGATCGACGCTGGTACTCAGAGTGTCCGGGCGCTCCTCTTCGACTTGCAAGGCAACCTGGTAGATCGGGTGCGCGTGCCTCTGGAGCCGTACTTTTCTCCACAGCCAGGCTGGGCGGAGCAGCATGCCACGTACTTCTGGGAGAAGCTCTGCCAGGCGTGCCAGGGGCTTTGGACACAGACGAACGTGTCCAAAGAGGCAATCGCGGGTGTGGCTCTCACCACGCAGCGGGCAACGGTGGTCAACGTGGATAAGGCTGGAACCCCCCTGCGCCCGGCCATCGGCTGGCTGGACCAACGCCGAACCGAGGGCCAGCCGCCGGTCGGTGGCCTGTGGGGCATGGCCTTCCGGCTGGTCAACATGCGCCAGACCGTGGCCTACTTTCAGGCTGAAGCCGAAGCCAACTGGATCCGCACTTATCAACCGGAAGTTTGGGAAAAGACCCACAAGTATCTCTTTCTATCTGGCTATCTGACCTGCCAACTCACAGGGCGCCTGGCCGATTCCGTCGGTTGCCAGGTCGGTTATGTGCCATTCGACTACAAGAACCTCCGTTGGGCCGCTGGCTGGGATTGGAAGTGGCGGGCGGTGCCCATCGAAGCGGACAAACTGCCCGAGCTGGTCCCACCGACCAGCATTCTGGGCGAGATCACGCCGGAAGCCAGCGCTGCGACCGGCATCCCGGCCGGCCTGCCGCTCGTCGCGGCCGCTGCCGACAAAGCCTGTGAGGTCATCGGCGCCGGCGCGCTGGAGCCGCACATCGGCTGCCTGAGCTACGGCACCACGGCTACGATCAACACCACCCACCGCCGCTACATCGAGGTCATTCCCCTGGTTCCACCCTACCCCGCCGCCGTGCCGGGCGCCTACAGCCTGGAGATCCAGATCTACCGGGGCTATTGGATGGTCAGTTGGTTTGCGCAGGAATTCGGTCACCGTGAGCAGCGCATCGCACAAGAGCAGGGTATCCCGGTGGAGGCGCTGTTCGACGAATTAGTGTACCAGGCGCCGCCCGGTTCCATGGGGTTGATGTTGCAGCCCTACTGGTCGCCTGGCGTTAAGGTCCCAGGTCCAGAGGCTAAAGGGGCGATTATTGGCTTTGGCGACGTACACACACGCGCCCACCTGTACCGCGCCATCCTGGAAGGGCTGGCGTATGCCCTGCGCGAGGGAATGGAGCGTACGGTGAAGCGAAGTGGCGTCCCAGTCACCGAACTGCGCGTCTGCGGTGGTGGATCGCAAAGCGCCGCCGCCATGCAGCTCACGGCTGACGTGTTCGGCCTGCCGACCTCGCGCCCGCACCTCTACGAGACAGCCGGCCTTGGGGCGGCCATCGACGCCGCCGTGGGACTGGGATTGCATCCCGACTTTGCAGCGGCCGTCCGTGAGATGACCCATCCCGGTGACACGTTCGATCCAGATCCCCGCACACGGGGAATCTACGATGGCTTGTACGAACGGGTCTATAAGCAAATGTATCGCCGCCTGAAGCCAATGTACGAGGAGATTTGCCAGATCACGGGCTATCCCGCCACGTTGGGATGAGTCTGATGGATGGATCAGAAGTCCAGATCAGGGCGCAATTCGACTGGGCGCAGTTTGAAGTCACATCCTATGGCTGGAACAGGAGGGCCTGGCAACCCGCACCTTCCGCCGGCTTGGTGTGGAAGCGAGTACCGGGGCTACTGGCGACGCTGATTTTCGACGGCCTGAACCCTGATATAGGAAGGTGAAGGGGGGCACTGCGTGCAGTTAACGTCCCGCGACGTGTGGCTGAGCACGGTGATCTTTGGCGCGCTGGGCCTCGCCCTGCTGCTCCCACTGGTCTGCCTGTTTCACGATGCTGTTTTCCGAGACGCAGCCTGGCCCATTGGACTGGCCTCGGCTTTGTTCTGGGGTATTGTGGCCATTATTGCCATCTTTGGCTTTTGGGATCTGTACTACTCGTATTTCTATCCATCGTGGATCCGCTGGCTGACCCCGCTGGACCTGCTGCTCTACGGGGCCATCGGCCTGGGGATATGGTGGCTGGTGCTACGGCTGCCCGGCCCGGCGGTGATGTGGTTTGCTCTGCTGGGCGGCGTCGAGGGGATCCTCGAACATGTCCTGGGCATCTATGGACTGCGCATTCTGGAGAGAGTACCCTGGCTGCAAGGATTGGCTCCACTACCTATCCTGATTTTCTCGTTCTTTGAGTACGCGCTGTACTGGACGCTGGTAGCCTGGCTGGGCTTTGGCCTGACCAGGCTCATCGCCTAAAGTTGGCAGGTTTTCCGGCGTTAGCTCGGCCAGCGGAAAGGGAATTGCCCATGATCGCCGCGATTTTCGACCTGGATGGCACCCTGTACACCGGGCATATCTGGAAGGGCATCTGGCTCCACCACCGGACGCACCGGGTCAATCGGCGGTGGCTCTACTTCTACATGGGCAGCCACGTGTTGATGTGGCCTCTGTGGCGGACGGGGCTGCTCTCCGAGGCCTCAGGACGCGATCTGTGGGCCCGCAACCTGGGCTGGACGGTGCGGGGTATGAGCCACCAGGAAGCAAGTGCGGCGTTTGCCTGGATCGCGGAGCAGTACGTACTGCCGCTGCTACGGCCGGACGTGATTGCCCGGTTGGTGGCCCATCAGACCGTTGAGCATCGAGTTGTCCTGGTCTCCGGTACGCCGTCTCCCCTCCTGGCCGAGATCGGTCGCCGCCTGGGGGTGGAAGAGACGGTCGGAACACCGTTGGTGCTCCGGGCTGGCCGCTATACCGGGGCCTGTGAACCGCCCGCCTGCCAGGGAAAGAACAAGGTGGTGCGGCTGGAGGCCTACCTGGAGGATCGCAACCAGGTCGACTGGGCCCACTCCTGGGCCTACGCCGACAGTCACACCGACCTTCCTCTGCTCGAGCGAGTTGGGCGCCCGGTGGCCGTATATCCGGACGAGCAACTGGCTGGATGCGCCCGGAACCGGGGATGGGGAATCATACCTGAAGAACCGGTTGAGTAAAAGGACCAGGCACGAGCAGTTTACACTCCAACACGCCACTCCAACACGCCATTTGACACCGTGAGCTTGAGATGATATAATGGCCTTGGATTTATTCGGTTTTTTCGGACTCCGCGAAGCAGTCCCAGCCAGCCACTGGGGAAAAAGAGGATGAGATGAAACTGACCGGTCGGCAGCAAGCCTTTCTGGGCGACTTTCTCGACCTGTACCGGGAAGAGAAGAACTCGCTTCACTACACCGCCGTGGCGGAGCGGCTGGGTGTGGGGCGCATCACCGCCTATGACATGCTACGCTTGCTGGAAGAAAAGGGGCTGGTCACCTCGGAGTACGTCATGCCTACCGGCGGGCCGGGCCGCTCGAGCATCGTCTTCCGTCCCACCGAACGGGGCGAAGCCCTGATGGGCCAACTGGCCGGCGAGGCGTGGGATCGGGAAGAATGGGAGACGGTCAAGGCGCGCATCGTCCAGGCCTTACAGGCCGGACCGGGCGATGACCATGAGCCCTTGCTGGAGGAGATCCTGGCGCGCCTGCCGAAACGCAAGACCCCATTGATCTACACAGCCGAGATGGTCACCGCCGTCATCCTCAGCCTGTACCAGTTGAAAGAACAGGTTCCAACCAGCAAGCTGTGGGAACAATTGCGGGCCCTGGGTCTGCCGGAGGAGGTGGGCCTGAATGCGCTGGGGGGAGTGGCCGTGGGGCTGTCGCTGGTGGAACAGGCCAACCGCCGCCTGACGGCCAAGCTGCTGTCCTCCACCCGCCAGTACCAGGACTACCTGGCGGACCTGAACGCCGAAAGCCGTCGCCGACTGTCCGAGTTCACCGCCGAGGTGATGCGCATCGTAGGGGCCTGAGCCGGTAAGGGCCTTTTTTGTGGCTGATTTTTTCGTCTTTTTTGTCTAATTCTGGTTTTTCGGAGAGGAGAAAGCCATGAAACGTGTAACTGTCGTAACCGATAGCACTGCGGGGCTGCCGCCCGACCTGGCCGCCCAGCACGGGCTGCGCGTCATCCCCCTGTGGGTTCACTCTGGGGAGCAAAGCTACCGCGACGGTGTGGACCTGATGCCCAACCAGTTTTACCCCCTGCTGGCCCGGGCTCCAGACCTGCCCACCACTTCTCAACCCTCGGCCGGCGAGTTCCTGGAACTGTACCGCAGGCTGGCCCACGAGACAGAGGCTATCGTCTCCGTGCATATTTCCACGGAACTGAGCGGCACGGTGGCTTCGGCCCTGGCCGCCCGGCAGATGTCTCACGACGTGCCGGTGCACGTGGTGGACTCGCGTTCAGTCGCCATGGGGTTGGGACTGATCGCCCTGGCGGCAGCCCGCGCTGCGGCCGAGGGGCAAGACGGGGAGCAGGTGGCCGCCTTGGCCGAACGGCTCGTGCCCTGGACGAGCGTGATCTTTGTGGTGGACACGCTGGAGTACCTGCGCAAGGGCGGGCGAATCGGCGGCGCGTCTGCCCTGGCAGGCTCGCTGATCCACATCAAGCCGATCCTCCACATCCACGAAGGGCGCATCGACGCCCTGGACAAGGTGCGCACTCGGGGCAAAGCCATGGACCGGCTGCTGGAGATCGTGGCTGAGCGGGTGGGTGGGGCCGGTCCCATCCACGCGACGGTCGTCCACGCCGCGGCCCCGGCTGAGGCCGAAGCGCTCTGGGACCGGCTGGTCCACACCTTTGACCTCGCCGAACTGCACCTGGCCGAGATCAGCCCGGCCATCGGCACCCACGTAGGACCGGGCACCGTCGGCGTCGCCTTTTACCCTGCGGCCCAGGAGTCAGGCGCTTGAAGGCAAAGGAGAACCGAGTCATGCCCCGCATTGTCATCACCGGCCTGGGGGCCATCACCCCCATCGGCAACGACGTGGAGAGCTTCTGGACCAGCCTGGCGGCTGGCGTCTCGGGCGCCGGCCCGCTGACCGCCTTGGATGCCGCCGACTTTCCGGTGCGCGTCGCCTGTGAAGTGAAAGGCTTTGACCCCACGCAGTTCATGGACCACAAAGTGGCCCGTCACGCGGCGCGGGCCAGCCAGTTCGCGCTGGCCGCCGCCCGGCAGGCCCTGGCCGACGCCGGCCTGACGGTAGACGGCCACAACGCCGAGCGAGTGGGCGTAATGCTCAACACCGGCGGTGGCGGGATGGGGGACGTGGAGCCGGAAACCCGCACCCTCATCCGGCGGGGTCCTCAGCGCGTCAGCCCCTTTTTCATCCCCCGCACCATGCCCAACGCCGCCGCCTGCCTGGTCTCCCTGGAGGTTGGCGCCCAGGGGCCGGTGCTCGCCTCGGCGCTGGCCTGCGCCAGCGGGAACCACGCCCTGTTGGAGGCCTATCACTACTTGCAGCGGGGCGAAGCCGATGCCATGATCGCCGGGGGCAGCGAGTCGACGATGCAGCCGGTCATCCTGGCCGGTTTTGCCCAGATGGGCGCCCTGTCCCAGCGAAACGACGACCCGGCGGCCGCCAGCCGTCCCTTCGACGCGGAGCGCGACGGCTTTGTCCTGGCCGAGGGAGCGGCGGTGATGATTTTGGAGACGGAGGACCACGCCCGGCGGCGGGGCGCGCCCATCTACGCCGAGGTGTTGAGCGGCCGCTTGACGGCCGACGCCCACCACATCACCGCCCCCGATCCGGACGGCCATGGCGCAGCGCGGGCCATGCGCGGCGCGCTGGAAAGCGCCGGCCTGTCCCCGGCCGACGTGGACGTGGTCTTTGCCCACGGCACCAGCACGCCCCTCAACGACGCCACAGAAACCCGGGCCATCCGGGCTGTCTTTGGCGCCCACGCCGAGCGGCTGGCCGTCCCCGCCACCAAGTCCATGCTGGGCCACGCAATGGGCGCGGCCGGGGCGATGTCGGCCCTGGCGGCAGCCCTCAGCCTGCGCCACGGCCTGGTGCCGCCCACCATCAACTACACCACGCCCGATCCGGCCTGCGATCTGGACTATGTGCCCTGCATCGCCCGGCAGCAGGACGTGCGGGTAGCAATGGTCAACGCTTTTGGTTTTGGCGGCCAGAACGTGGCCCTGCTGTTAGGACGCTATGCAGGCCAGGGAGGAAATTTCGATGCGTAAACTGGCCGCACTCGTCGTCATGCCCCTGGGCCTCGTCGTCCTGGCAGTGGCCGTCACTGTGCTGATCCAGCAGAGGCTCTCCCTGCCAGCCTCTTCAGCGCAGACGGAGGGTCAATGGGCTGCGTATCGGCTGCACCGCTGGGCCTTCCTGCTGGGGGAACTGCCCTTGGGGTTGGGGATCTCGCTGGGTGGCTATCTGTTGTGGCCGGGACGCCTGGTGGGCGATGCCCTGGTACGTCCCCTGGCGGTCGTGGGGACACTGCTCGCCCTGGCGGCGCTCGGGGCGGCGGGATTCGTCGTTTGGAGCGCCGTCCAATATCGCGAGCCGTTTCTTCGGGCCCCCTGGCTGGCCGTCCAGGGCGGCACACTCATGGGCGGGGTGGCTGTCCTGGCCGTCCTGGCAGGGCGCAAGCTGGTCGAGCGACTGCCCGGTGTCGGAGTGGAATTACCCGACAAAACGAAAGGCAAAAGCAACGAGGAGGTGGAAAGTGAATGAGACCTGGATTCTTTTGTGGGTCCTGGCCGGCATCGCGCTGGTCAGCGCCGGGGCAGGGCGTTGGCGGGCGCGGGCCTCACCGTGACGCTGGGCCTGATCCTGGCCCCCCGGTCGGCCGAGGAGGCCTGGGCGACGCTGCGGGAGGGGGGAGGGCGCTTCTCGACCTGGCTGAGTCGCACCTTTGCCCCTCGCGCCCCTGGGGAGGAGGGCAAGTGAAGGTGCAACAGTCGTCCCTCTGGACACTGGGGCTGGGGGCGCTGGACCTGAGCCGGGAGCATGCAGGCGACGTGAAGCGGTCGTTTCGCGACTACCACCCGCTGCCGTTCAGTGTGGTCGCCGGAGGGGCACTCGTGACGCTGGGCCTCGTCCTGGTGGCCATGGACCTGGTGCGTCACCAGCCGCTGCGGGCCTGGTGGGTCGGCGAGCTGATCCGACGCGGGACAATGGTCCAACAGGCTACTGTCCCAAAGCGGACACAGGACCAGGGAGAGAACCCTAGCCACGGCCCAGCCAACTGACAATGGGCCGCACGTGCTCCTGCCTGGCCTGCGGGGGCCTGCGCGGGGGCCGAACTACAGTTTATAAACACGAAAGGAAGAGAATACGATGAAAACCGATTGCCCATTCCTGGAACCGCTGCGCCGGCCGCAGGGGGGGAGCACCCACGGCTGTGGGGCTGGCATCAACTTCTACCCGGTTGGAAAAGACCAGGAGCGCTGCCGGGTGTGTGCCGTCGCCTCGCTGAAACGGCTGCCCGATTGCGGGCACCTGGATGCTTACGCCTGGTTGGAGGGCTACCCGGGCGGAGCCCCCTTCGTAAGCGTGGAGATGTTCTGTGGCCTGACCGGCGACCCGCTGCCCAACCTGCTTCACTGCGCTCGGTGCCCGGAGCGACTGCCGAAGGCGGCGAGGCTGTTCCGGCCGGCGCTTGCTCCGACGCTGGCCGGCTAGAGGTTCGTGGGTCGAACAACGGACACGCCGGATGGAACAGGTAGACAGACAGCGGCCGACGCGGAACCGGACTGCCCCGACTTTGTCCCGGCCCAGGGGCGGGAGGTGCTGTCCCGTTGCCGGGTTTCCACCACCGGGCAGGGACAACTGGCCCATTTCTGCCGACATTGCCAGGTGCAGAAGATCCGGGCGCAGCCCCACTGCCGACACCTCCACTTCCAGAGCCGGGTGCGCGTGGGCCTATTAGGCCAGCCGGGGGTGCGGGCAGTGCTGACCTGTGGCCTGACAGGTCGCCGCACCCGCCTGACCCGCTGCCGGCGCTGCCCATCCTATCAGGAGTGAGGACTCTATGTTCATCAGTGTGGTCATTCCAGCCTACAACGAAGAAAGATACCTGCCCGTCTGCCTGCGCGCCTTAGATCGGCAGACATTCCCGGCCGACCAGTTCGAGGTGATCGTCGTGGACAATGCCAGCACCGACGCCACGGCCGCTGTCGCCTGCCGCCTGGGGGCGCGGGTGGTCGCCGAACCGCGCAAGGGGGTGAGCCGCGCCCGTCAGGCGGGCTTCCAGGCGGCGCGGGGTCCGATCATCGCCAGCACCGACGCCGACACGCGGGTGCCGCCCGACTGGCTGGCCCGCATCGCCGCTCACTTTGCGCACGACCCGGCCCTGGGCGGCGTCTACGGTCCGGTGCACTGGCCCGAGGGCCGCATCGGCGAACGGTTGATGCTACGTTATCCCGGCACCTGGGCGCTGTGGGCTTCCAACCGGGCCGGGCGCAGCCTGTGGTGGGGCAGCAACTTTGCCGTGCGTCGCGAGGTCTTTTGGCAGGCGGGCGGCTTTCCGGTCGACTGGCCCTCGGGCGAGGACACCGACCTGTCGCTGCGCGTCAGCCGCCTCGCGTCGGTGCGTTTCGACCCGGCGTTGGTGGTGTGGGCCTCCAACCGCCGGGTGCAGGAGGGCGGGGGGCAGATGTTTCAGCGGGGCCTGGCGAACGTCGTGAATCGCTTCTTTCTGCGCCGCGCCCCGCGGCCCATGCCCGACTTTCGGTGAGGGACAGCCAGGATGGACCAGAATCCCGGGGTTTGGAAAGAGACGGCTGGCGCGCTTGCTATTCTGGCGGGAGTCGCGTTGACCCTTCAGAGCCAGATGGCAGAACCGGCTTTGCCTCACATTGTTGGTGGCGTGGTGCTGGGGGTGGTGGGGATTTGGCTCCTGGCCCAGGCCAACCGGGAGACACCATCGTAACAGCTCGAAAAACAGGAGGATAGCGATGAACAACCTGACACAAACGGCAGCCGCCAAGGCCGCCAATACGCTGCTAACACTGGTCAGCCACGCTTCGGACCGCGACGTCGAGCGGTTTCTGGGGCTATTGGAGCGGGTCGCGCCGCAGCCCAACGGCAAAGAGATCGTGCGCACCGTACGACAGCAATGGAGCGAAGACCAGTCCTTTGGCCGTCTCATCAAACGACTGTTGCGCGAGGTCAATCCCCGCTGCCGCGAACGGTTCGTGGCCGATTTTGTCCTGAACAACGCCTGGGGGCCGCTGGCCGCCCGACGGGAAGCCTTTGCTGCCGAGACCGGCTTCCGGCCACCGCTGACCATGCTGATCAGCCCGACCATGCGCTGCAACCTGCGCTGTGAGGGCTGCTACGCCGGCGAATACAGCCAGCGGGACGACCTGCCCTACGACGTGCTAGACCGGGTCCTGAGCGAAGCAGAAGCCCTGGGCATCTTTTTCGTCACCGTGTTGGGCGGCGAACCCTTCGTCCGCGACGACCTGTGGGACCTGTACGCAAAACACCGCGACGTCTACTTTCAGGTCTACACCAACGGCACGCTGCTGGACCAGGCCGCCGTGGACCGCCTGGCAGCGCTGGGCAACGTGGCGCCCATGATCAGCCTCGAGGGCATGGAAGCCGAGACCGACGCCCGGCGAGGGAAGGGGACCTACCAAGCGCTCATGGCAGCGATGGACCGGTTGCACGCCGCCGGCGTCCTCTTTGGCTTTTCCAGCATGGTCACCCGCGACAACGTGGACACCATCGTCGGCGACGAGTTCAACGACCTGCTCATCGCCAAGGGCGCGTTCATCGGCTGGCACTTTTTGTACATGCCGGTGGGCCGCGATCCCGACCTGGACCTGATGCCCACCGCGGCCCAGCGCGACCAACTGCGGCAGCGGGGGGCGGCCCGCCTGCGGGCCACCAAGCCGATCTTTGTCATCGACTTTTGGAACGACGCGCCCTACGTCGGCGGCTGCATCGCCGCCGGACGGGAGTATCTTCACATCAACTCCCAGGGGGGCGTGGAACCGTGCATCTTTACCCACTTTGCCGTGGATAACGTGAAAGACAAGAGCCTGGCCGACTGTCTGCGCTCGCCCTTCTTCCTGGCTATCCGCCGCCGCCAGCCGTACAGCGACAACCTGCTGCGGCCCTGCATGTTGATCGACCATCCCGAGGTGTTCCGCGAGATCTATGCCCAATACCAGCCGCTGCCCACCCATCCCGGCGCGCTGTCGTTGGTGGATGGGCTGGGGTCGGGCCTGGACGAGTATGCCCAGACGGTGGCCCCCATCCTGGACCGGGCCTGGCAGGAGGACTTTGTGGCGCGGGGCTTTCAGCCACCGGCCGGACCGGGCCAGCCTGGTCCGGTGGAGACAGGTGGATGAAGCGATCTTTGGGGGCGGCGCTGTGGCGAGCGGTCCGCCCCCATCAATGGCTGAGCAACCTGGTGATCCTGGCGGCCCTGGTCTTCTCTCACAGCCTGTTCGACGTCACGCTGCTGGTCAAGGCCATGGTCGGGTTCCTGTTGCTCTGTGGCCTGTCCAGCGCGACCTTTCTGGTGAACGACGTGGTGGACCGCGAGCGGGATCGCCGGCACCTGGTGCGGCGTCATCGTCCCGTGGCAGCGGGGGAGCTTTCGGTGAGGCAAGCGACGATAGCGGCCGCCGTCCTGGCGCTCGTTTCGCTGGCCGGGGCTTTTGCCTTGCAGCCGGCCTTTGGTCTTGCGGCGGCGGGCTACTTGCTGCTCATGGTCGGGTACTCCCTGGTCCTGCGCCGTCTGCCGGTGCTGGACGTCCTGACGGTGGCTGCCGGGCTCGTCCTGCGGGCGGTGGCCGGGGCGCTGCTCATCCAGGTGACGATCTCGCCCTGGCTCTACCTGAGCGTAGGCGGGCTGGGCCTCATCCTGGCGCTGGGCCGGGTCCAGTACGAAATGCGCCTGGCCGAAGCTGCCGGCACCCTGGAACGGGGCAAATACACGCTGGAATCTGTGGAGCAGATGAACCATCTGGCGATGGCCTTCACCCTGGTCGTCTATTGCCTCTACACCTTCATGGCTGCGGGCCTGCCCTCCAACTACAGCATGATGCTCACCATCCCTATCGTCATCTACGGCGTCTTCCGCTACCAGTATTTGAGCTACAGAAGGACCGAAGGCCGGAGCCCAGAGCAGTTGATGCTTTCCGACGTGCCGCTCCTGATCGCCGTCGGGCTATGGGCGCTCACCGCAGTGGGCGTCCTGTACGTGGGCGGGGAACGATGAAGGTACTGGATTCCCCCCGCCGCCTGAGGCGCACCCACCAGATCGGGCAGACGCTGACCCGCCACGGCCTGGGCTGGCTGGCGGATCAGGCGGGGCTGCCGGTTCTGCTGGGCAGAATGGAGAGGGCCAGGACCGCTCTCCGCCGACGGCCAAAGCTTTCTGATCGGGAGAGGACTGCACCACCCCCCGGCGCTCCCCAACGCCTCCGCCTGGCCATCGAGGAGTTGGGGCCGACCTTTGTCAAACTCGGCCAGATCCTCAGCACCCGGCCCGACCTGATCCCGCCCGAGTACATAGCCGAGCTGGCCCGCCTGCAGGACACCGTGCCTCCCGAGCCGTGGGAGGCGATCCGCGCCCAGGTGGAAATAGAACTGGGCGCGCCTCTGGAAACGCACTTTGCCCGGTTCGACCCGGAGCCGCTGGCCGCTGCCTCGCTGGCCCAGGTGCACGCCGCCGCGCTGCCCAGCGGCGAGGAGGTAGTGGTCAAGGTGCAGCGACCCGGCATCGAGCGGGTCATCGACACCGACCTGGCCATCCTGGCCGACCTGGCTCAATTGGCCCAGACGCGCACCCCGCTGGGAGAGATCTACGACCTGCCGGCCATCGTCGAGGATTTCAGTTGGACCCTGAAGGAAGAACTGGACTACCTGGGCGAGGGGCGCAATGCCGACCGCTTCCGGGCCAACTTTGCCGGTGAGCTGTACCTACACATCCCCCAGGTTTATTGGGACTATACCACCCGGCGGGTGCTGACCCTGGAGCGCATCCGCGGCATCAAAATCGATGACATCGCTGCCCTGGAAGCAGCGGGCATAGACCGCCACGAGGTGGCCCTTATTGCGGCCCGCATCATCGTCAAA
>CAYVLO010000009.1:17459-22593 GCA_964452125.1 uncultured Anaerolineaceae bacterium
AGTACTGGTAGACGGCTTTTTCCACGCCGACCCCCACCCCGGCAACTTTTTCGTCATGACTGACGGAGAGGGTGTGCCGGTCATCGGGGCCATGGATTTCGGCATGGTGGGCACCTTGAGCCCGCGTTTGCAGGGCGAGTTGAGGCGACTATACGTCGTCGCCGTCGGGTTGGAACCCGAGGGGATCGTGGCCCAGCTCGTGCGCATGGGGGCGGCGGGACGCCGGGTGGATCGGGCCGGCCTGGCGCGCGAGCTGGAACGGCTGCTGCGCAAGTACCAGGGCCGGCCATTGAAAGAGATCCGGGCGCGGGAGGTGGTGGAGGAGGTGACGCCCATCGCCTTCCGCCACCACCTGCAACTGCCCTCGGATCTGTGGCTGCTGGGCAAGACACTGGCCATGATGGAGGGGGTGGGGCTCAAGCTGGACCCCGATTTTGACATCTTTGAGGTTTCGGCCCCCTACGTGCGCCGCTTCGCCTGGGGGATGGCCTCCCCCCATGCCTGGGGCAAAGACCTGCTTCAGGGCGCCACGGCGTGGAGCCAATTAGCCCAGGAGCTACCGCAGAGGACGCTGACGCTGCTGGACCGGATCGATGCGGGGGAGCAAGAGGTCGGCCTGCGCCTGTCGCAAGGTGACACCTGGCTAGGCCACCTGAACCGGGCCACCAACCGGCTGGCCGCCAGCCTGCTGTTGGCAGCGCTCGTCCTCGCCCTGTCTTTGTTCGTTGCCTTTGGCCCTGGCACGTCGTCGTGGAGCACCTGGATTGTGGCCGGGGGCCTGGCGGGTCTGATCCTGCTGGGAACCTGGCTGCTGGTCGCCGCCTGGCGCTCGGAGCGGTGGCCCCCTGGTCGTGGGCGGGGAGGTTGAGATGAAGGTTCGCTGGCTGGGCCATTCCTGTATCGAAGTCGTGGGGCAGCACCACGTCATCCCCATCCATCACGACATCCCGCCCTGGGAGGCGGACCCGGCCGAGCTGGAAGGGCATGTGGAGGCGGAGGTGATCGTCCCGACGGAATGGGTGGAGCTGCCATGATGGGCAACCGTGCTTTTGTCCGGCTGTGGCTGTCCCAGTTCGCTTCGCTGGCGGCCCTCTACGGCCTGAATTTTGCGGCCGTGATGCAGATGGAACAGGCCACCCACTCCAGCGCCCGGACCGGATTGGTGATCGTGGCCGCCATCCTGCCCGCTTTCCTGGCCTCGCTGCTGGCCGGGGCGGTGGTGGACCGGCGCGACCGGGTGGGGGTGTTGATGGCCTGCCACCTGGCGCGGGCGCCGGTGGCCCTGGCCTTCTGGCTGGTGGTGGACCGCCTGCCGCCGGGGCCGGCGCTGGCCGCACTGTTGGCCATCAATGCCACGCTGGCCGCCCTGAGCCAATTCGCCACGCCCGCCGAACTGACCTTACTACCGGACCTGGTGGGGCGCGAGCGGTTGATGGCGGCCAATGCCCTGCTCCAGCTCAGTACCCTGGCCGCCGAGGGGGTCGGCATCGTCTTGTTGGGGTCGTTGCTATTTCGGCTGGGCCACCTGTCGCTGATGGGAATGCTGGGTGCGGGCCTGTACCTGGTGGCCCTGGTCCTGGTGATCCCCTTGCCGCGGGGTCGGATCGAGGCCGGCCGGGGAGACCGTCCTTGGCTGGCTGCCCTGGCTGCCGACCTGAGAGGCGGCTGGCGCACCATCGCCGGTGATCCGCTCTTGCGACGGGTCACGGCCCAGGTGACCCTGGCGGCGGCACTGCTGCTGGTGCTGGTCACGCTGCTGCCGGGGCTGGCCGTCCGCACCCTGGGGCTGGGAGCCGACGCAGCCGCCTTCCTGCTGCTGCCAGGCGGGGTGGGCTTTGGCCTGGGAGCGGCCCTTGTGGGCTGGCGTGGGGAGAGATGGAGCAGGCCGGGCTGGGTCAACAACGGCCTGGTCCTGCTGGGGCTGGCCCTGGGACTGGTCACCGTCCTCAGCGGCTGGCAGGGCGGGCCGGCGCTGGCGTTGTTGGCCGGAAGCATCCTGCTGGTGGGCGGGGCGCTGGCCTTGGTGATCGTCCCGGCGCGGACCATTTTACAGGAGCGGCCGCCGGCTGAGGCCCGGGGGCGGGTCATCGCCGCCCAACTGGCCCTGGGCAACGCAGTCGCCGTGCTGCCCGTACCGCTGGGCGGCGCCCTGGGCGACTGGCTGGGCATCCGGCCGGTGATGGGGGCGCTGGCCCTGCTGGCCCTGGGCGTGGGAGCAGCGGGAGTCTATCACGTGCAGCATTGAGGTGAAAAGCATGAGGAACCAGCAAGAGGAAAACGTGCCGCGCCACATCGCCATCATCATGGATGGCAACGGGCGCTGGGCGCGGGTGCGGGGCCTGCCGCGCGCGGCCGGCCACAAAGCCGGTGTGGAGACGGTGCGCCGCGTGGTGCGGACCTGCAGCGACCTGGGCGTGGAGGTCTTGACGCTGTACAGCTTCTCCACCGAGAACTGGCAGCGGCCGGAACCGGAGGTAAGCTTCCTGCTGCGGCTGGCTGCCGAGTACGCAGTCAAAGAAGTGGACGAACTCAACCGCCACAACGTCCGGGTGCAGATGATAGGCCGCCGCCAGGGGGTGCCGGATCGGCTGCTGGCCGCGATGGACCGGGGCGTGCGGGCCACGGCAGCCAATACTGGCCTGACGCTCAACATCGCCTTCAACTATGGCGGCCGGCAGGAGATCGTGGACGCGGCTCGGTCAGTGGTCGCGGCCTGCCGCCAGGAGGACCTGGATCCGGCTACCCTGGACGAGGCGACGTTCAGCTGCCACCTCTACACGGCCGGCCAGCCCGATCCCGGCCTGGTCATCCGTACCAGCGGCGAATCCCGCCTGAGCAATTTCCTGATCTGGCAACTGGGGGCGGGAGCTCTGTTCTGGATCACGCCCGTGCTGTGGCCCGACTTTGGCCCGGCGGATTTGCAGGCGGCCCTGGCTGCCTGGCGGGCGGACCAGGACCATCCTCGGGATTGTCAGAGAACTCTGGGGAAAAGTCCAGTTGACTTGAAGTCGAATTCCCGAGAAAAATCGTAGAAGAGGAGTCAGAGAAGACCAACGACGTGCGGGAAGGCATCCGTCTGGCCTCGACCTACACGGGCGGCATCATCACCTCGTGTGGGATCATCCTGGCCGGGACGTTTGGTGCTCTGGCCGTCTCGCCTATCAAGATGCTCGCGCAGATCGGCGTGGCAATCGCCATCGGCGTGCTGGTGGATACGTTCATCGTGCGTTCGCTGTTGGTGCCGGCTGTAGCTGCCCTACTGGGCAAGTGGAACTGGTGGCCGTCTCGGACCTGATTGGCGATAAGGTATAGGCAACAGGCAGTAAGGGAGAATCACCCTTGCTGCCTGTCATTTCCGATCTTTCTATAAACTGTGAGGGGACATACAACTGGGTGAATACGCAAATGACTGCTGGTGTGGATGAAAGAGGACAGGTCAAAATCGGTTTGGCCCTCAGCGGCGGCGGAGCGCGGGGATTGGCCCACATCGGCGTGTTGAAGGTGCTGGAACGCGAAGGCATACCAGTGGATTACCTGGCCGGCACCAGCATGGGCGGGGTGGTCGCCGCTGGCTACGCGGCCGGCCTGGATGCCGCCTACCTGGAACAGGAGGCGCTGCGTATGGGCAACTGGCGCAACCTGCTGCCCCTGGTGGACCGCTCCCTACCCGGCCTGGGGCTGGTGAAAGGGGAACGGGTGCGTGACTACCTGACCAGCCACGTCGGGGAGATGACCTTTGACCAACTACGTATCCCGCTGTCACTGGTGGCGGTGGACCTGCTGAGTGGCGAAGAGGTGGTGTTGCAGAGCGGCATGGTGACTGATGCGGTGCGGGCCACGATCTCGCTGCCGGGCGTCTTTGCGCCCTTTCCCCTGGACGGGCGGCTGCTGGTGGACGGCGGCGCGCTGAACAACCTGCCGGCCGACGTGGTGCGGGAGATGGGCGCCGATGTCGTGATCGCAGTGGACGTCTCGGCCGACGCCGAACTGCCGCCGTACGACGCCCCGGAGGGCAACGGCCGGCTGGCCCTGCCTTCGGTGCTCCACATGGTGACGCCCTTGCGCCGGGTGGTGAGCATCATGAGCCGTCAGATGACCCACTACCGGCTGGCCCAGGCGCAACCAGAAGTCGTGCTCTGCCCTCGCCTGGACCTGGACATCACCTTACTGGGTGGCTTCCCACGGGCGAGAGAGATCGTGGCCGCCGGAGAGGCGGCCGCGGAAGAGGCATTGCCCCGGCTGCGGCAAATGGTCGCCGGTTGATAGCCAGCAGCTTGGTGGCAACCGCAAGGCACATATGGAGGAGAGAAATCAGAAACAGACTGATGATCTTCGATGTTCACCGGAGATTGTCGAGGGCAGATCACTGCGTCGGATGCGAGACTGACGCCAGAGGGAAGAACATGCTTCTCCAATCACTTCTGCTCATGGTGGCTGCCTACCTGTTGGGCTCGATCCCCACAGCGCACCTGGCCACGCGGTGGCTCAGAGGGGCTGACCTGCGCCAGTATGGCAGCGGCACGGTCAGTGCGTCGATGGTCTGGGAACATACAGCGCGCTGGGCGTCCATCGCTGTCGGCCTTTTTGACATCGCCAAGGCTGCTTTCCCAGCCTGGATAGGGCTGGAACTCGGCCTGGGGACGCAGGTTGCTGTGACAGCAGGGCTGGCTGCTGTCGTTGGTCACAACTGGCCGATCTTTCTGCGCTTCGTTGGCGGACGGGGGCTGAGCTGCTGCCTGGGGATCTGGCTGGTGGTCTATCCATGGGGAGCGCCGTGGATGGCGGCCTTCCTGGTCATTGGTTGGAGACTGGGCGATTCGGCGCCGTGGGCCCTGGCCAGCCTTGTCACGTTGCCCCTGCTTGCTCACCTTGTAGGGGGGCCGGAGGCCGTGGCTCCAACGGCCGGGGCCATGCTGCTGCTGACGTTGGTTAAGCGATTGGAGGCCAACCGGCGACCTCTACCTCCCCCCGGCTCGGAGCGACGGAAGGTCATTCTATACCGCTTACTCCTCGACCGGGACATCGCCTCTCATACGGACTGGATCCGACAGCAGCCTGACGAGAGAGGCGAGAGATGACCTAGCAGCCTGTCGGAGAGGAAACCACCGAGGCAAAACACCGTCTGTTCTGTCAT
>CAYVLO010000010.1:0-22132 GCA_964452125.1 uncultured Anaerolineaceae bacterium
ACAATCGCCTGTGTGGGCATGATGCCTCAAGCCAGGCGACGGCGACAAAGTAGGGACAGCCAGCTTTTATCGCGCCAATGTACGGGCCGGTACCAAACCGGTCCGTACAGGTTCCGCCTGTACAATCACCGCTGCCCTGGCGGCGTCGTAGGGACGACGCCTGTGTGACCCCCACCCGCCATCCCCATGGGAACGGTGGCGCAGTCGCCGCCGTTGCCTACAGGTTCTCCTTGAGTTGTTCGGCCGCCTTGCGCGTCATGCCCGGCACCTGGGCCAGCTCCTCCACCGTCGCCGCCCGGATGGCCTCGATGGACCCCAGGTGCTTTAGCAGGGCCGACCGCCGTTTGGGCCCAATGCCCGGCACGCCGTCCAATTGGGAGACAATGGTCTGGCCCGTCCTCAGCTTGCGGTGGTAGGTGATGGCAAACCTGTGGGCCTCGTCGCGGATGCGCTGCATCAGATACAGCCCTTCGGAGGTGCGGGGCAGCCGCACCGGCTCCGATCGATCGGGCACGAAAATTTCTTCCTCCTGCTTGGCCAACCCCACGGCTGGCACCACGTCGCGCAGCTCGAACTCGTCCAGCACGTGCAGGGCGATGTTCAGTTGCCCTTTTCCCCCGTCGACGACCAACAGATCGGGCAGCAGGTCCCACGACGATTTCTTGCTGCCGATTTCATCCGCGGCTTGCAGTTCGGCGTCGTGGACCCGGCGGAAGCGGCGGCGCAGCATCTCCCTCATGCTGGCGTAATCGTCCGTCCCCTCCACCGTTCGGATTTTAAAGTGGCGGTAGTCGCTCTTGCGGGGGACCCCTTTGACAAAGACCACCATGGCGCCGGTGGTCGCGCTGCCCTGGGTGGTCGAAATATCGTAACACTCGATGCGGTTGGGCGGCGACGCCAGGCTCAAGTGTTCCTGAAGTTCGGCCAGCGCTGTGGCTTGCTTGCCTTCATCGGCCAGCCACTGGCTCCTCAGGTGCTGGAGCGTCTCGGCCGCGTTTTCGGCGGCCATGTCCACCAGCTCTCGCTTTTGGCCTCGGCGGGGCGCCTTGAGCACCACCTTGTTGCCGCGCCGGGTGCGGAGCCATTCCTGGATGATCATGGCTTCGTCGATCTCCTGGGGCAGCAGGATCTCGGGCGGTACATAGGCCGCTTCGTCGTAGAACTGCTTGACAAAGGAGGCAATGATTTCGCTGTCGGTCTCTTCGGCGGCGCCGTCGAGCACAAAATACTCGCGACCGATGAGGCGACCGTTGCGGATGAAAAAGACCTGCACACAGGCATCGCCGTCGGCCCGGGCAAAGGCCACTACGTCCTGGTCGGCCATGAGGGCCGACACGATCTTTTGCCGTTCGATGACCCGTTGAATGGCCGCCAGTTGATCGCGATAGATGGCCGCCTGCTCGAAATTCCATTGTTCCGAGGCGACCTGCATCTTGTGCTCCAGGTCCAAGACGATGGCATCCGATCGGCCCTCCAGGAAGCGGCACAGGCCGTCGATCATCTCCCGGTACTGCTCGCGACCGGCGGCGCCGATGCAGGGGCCCAGGCACAGGCCAATGTCCAGGTACAGGCAGGCCCGCGTATCCTGCCCGGTGATGGTCCGGTTGCAGGTCAGGTAGGGGAACACGCGGCGGAGGGTCAGCAGGGTCTGCTGCACCGCCCACGAGGCCGTAAAGGGACCAAAGTAGCGGGCGCCGTCGCGCTCCATGCGGCGGACGATCAGCACGCGGGGAAAGTCCTCCTGCCAGGTGACCTTGATGTAGGGGTAGCGCTTGTCGTCCTTGAGCCGGACGTTGTAGCGGGGCTTGTGGCGCTTGATCAGGTTGCTTTCGAGGATCAGGGCCTCCAGTTCGGAGGCGGTGACGATAAAGTCGATATCGGCAATGGCCGCCACCAGCCGTTGCACCTTGGGGCTGTGGCCGGCCGAGGAATGGAAATAGGAACGCACCCGGGCGCGCAGGTTGACCGCTTTGCCCACGTAAATGACCGTGCCGCCAGCGTCTTGCATCAGGTAGACGCCCGGCTTGGTGGGTAGGGCCTCCAGTTTCTCCTGTAAATGGTGAGGTGTCTTGCTGGACATGGGCCCATTCTAGCACAAGGCCATCGGTTCGTCAACGGGCGCAAGGCGCGCGCCGCCCTCGCTGGCACGTCCCGCCCGCCTGCCCGTCACCCGCGCCGCGAGTACTCTCGCGCATAAGCAGGGGGTCCATCGGAATGCCTCGCCCACCATAGGCCCCCTGCAGCGATGGAACCGTTTGTAGGGGCGCGGCATGCCGCGCCCGGCCCCGGGGCCGGCCCGCAGGGCCGATACCTGCCAGAGGCCAGCTCTTCACCGCAACGTATTTGTGGGGGCTCGGCCGAGCCGCGGGTCTGCCCGCGCTGCCCACCCCCTCGGACCCCCGCATTTCATGCGTCGCCCGGACGCGAGCGGGGTGCGTCGGCGGCGACGCCGCCCTTTTGTGGCGGGGGTGCTTGCCCGGGCCGCCCGCTGGCGGCCGCAAATCGGTGCCCAAGAACGCGCCCGGCCAAGGCAGGTGCGGCAGGAACAGCAGGGGTAAGGGCGCCTCTCGCGGGCGCCCATTTCCGGGCGGCAGCCGCACATGGCCCCCGTTTGCGCGGGCCTTGGCGGCCCTCGGTGAAGGTGGTATAATAGGCCCTGCCCGGTTGTCCCTGGCGGACGGGTCGGGCTAATGCGTTTGGGAGGTTGCCGATGAGGGTGGATGGTCGTGCGTGGGACGAACTGAGAGCGGTGCGGATCTCGACGGGCTATGTGGAATTCCCCGAAGGCTCGGTGCTGATCGAACTGGGCAAAACGCGGGTGCTCTGCAACGCCACGGTGGAACCATCGGTGCCGGGTTGGCGTCTTGGAAGTGGCGCGGGCTGGGTGACAGCCGAATATGCCATGTTGCCGCGGGCCACCCAGGAACGCACCCGCCGAGAGACCAGCGGGCTGAGCGGCCGCACCCAGGAGATCCGGCGCCTCATCGGCCGCAGCCTGCGCGCTACGCTGGACCTGCAAAAACTGGGCGAGCGGAGCCTCATCGTTGACTGCGACGTGCTCCAGGCCGATGGCGGCACGCGCACGGCGGCCCTCACCGGCGCCTTTGTGGCCCTCAGCCTGGCGCTCCGCCACCTGGAGGGCACGGGGCAGATCCCGCCGGACGTCGTGCAGACGGAAGTGGCGGCGATCAGCCTGGGATTCGTCGAGGGCGAGCTGTTGCTCGATCTCTGCTATCGAGAGGACTCGTCCGCTGACGCCGATTTCAACGTAGCCATGACCGGCGACGGGCGTTTGGTCGAGGTGCAGGGCACGGCTGAGGGCGCCACCTTTTCCCGGCGCCAGATGAACGACGTACTGGATCTCGCAGAAAGGGGCATTGAGCAGTTGCTGGCGCTGCAACGGCAGGCGCTGAGCAACACCTCTACATCGAAAGCGTGAAACGGTTCTTGATCGCAGTTGTCCTCATCCCGCTGACTCTGATTCTGCTCGCTGGCTTGCTTTTGTTGGGCCTGCGCCAGTGGGCCGGTTGGCGTTATCGGGATCAGATCTACGAGCAGGGCTCTCTGGTGCCCGAGGCGCCGGTGGCCATTGTTTTTGGCGCGGGCTATTGGCCCAGCGGCCTGAGCCATGCCCTGGCCGACCGGATGGATACGGCGATTGCCCTGTACCAGGCCCGAAGGGTCAACAAACTCCTTCTGACCGGCGACAACCGCTTTGTCGACTATAACGAACCGGCAGCCATGGCCCGTTATGCCGAGGCCCAGGGGGTGCCCAGCCAGGACCTGATTCTGGATTATGCCGGGCGGCGGACCTACGATAGCTGCTACCGGGCGGGCGCCATCTTTGGCGTGGAGCGGGCCATCCTGGTGACCCAGGCGTTCCACCTGCCGCGGGCGATGTACACTTGCGATCACCTGGGCCTGGAGGTGGTGGGCGTCGAGGCCGATCGGCGGGTGTTGGTCAAGAGCCAATGGTACGAGTTCCGGGAGGTGTTTGCTCTGGCCCGGGCCTGGCTCGACCTGAACCTGCTCAAACCCCTGCCCGTGCTGGGCGATCCCATCCCGGTGGATTGGCAGCAGCGCTCGGGTGGAGCCTGAGCGCAGAGGGACAAATCCGACGATGGGGGCTGGACGACCGGCTCAGTGGGGGCCCCACAGGGGGCCCTTTCGGGCGCCCAAAAAACCCGAGGGCCTGATTACCCGCGGCAAGACGGCGCGCAACCGCCTGCGCCGGGTCGACGCCTTTCTGCTGGCCTACGATCCCGGCCTGTTGGCCCGCCGGGAGGGCCCCTTTGAGCGCGCCTTTTTTGTGGACCTGGGCTATGGCCGCGAGCCGATCACCACGTTAGAGAGCGCCCGGCGGTTTCGGGAACTCAATCCCGATCTCCCCGTGCTCGGTGTAGAGATCGATGCCGAGCGGGTGGCGCAGGCCCAAGCCCACGCCGACGCGACGACCCACTTTCGCCTGGGTGGGTTCAACCTCCCGCTGCGCTCGTGGCCCGATGGGACCCCCGAAACGGTGCGCCTGGTGCGGGCCTTTAATGTGCTGCGCCAATATCAGGAGGAGGCTGTGGGGGAGGCTTACGACCGCCTCTGTCAGTATATCCTGCCCGGGGGCTTGCTGATCGAAGGGACGTCCACGCCCTCGGGCGGCCTGTGGGTGGCCCAGGTGGCGCGCAAGCCCGAGGACGGCAGCATGCCCTGGAAGCGGGAAGCGTTGGTGTTCAGTACCAACCTGCGCGCCGGGTTTGATCCCACCGATTTTCAGACGATCCTGCCCAAATACCTCATCCATCGAGTGGTGCCCGGCGAACCGATCTATGATTTCTTTCAATCGTGGAAGCAGGCAGCTCTGGAAACCCAGGGGTTCCAGGTGTGGGGTCCGCGGCAGTGGTTTGGGGCCTGCGCCCGGCGGCTGTCGGAGCGGGGGTATCCCGTGGCCCTGCAAAAGCGATGGCTCCGCCGGGGATGGCTCCTTTGGAAGCATCCGGTGCTGGAAAGGTGCGATTCAGGGTGAACCGGCTCGGGGGCAGAGATTCCCTGACCGCGAAATTGAAATTGCCGAATCGTAGGACCATGGCGTGCCTCCCAACCGACGGCGCGGATGTGGTACGGGCCGGTTTGAAACCGACCCCTACGGCAGGGTGGCTTTCAAGTGGCCACTCCTCCCAGGACGGCGCCGTGCGGACACCAGCGGGCGAGCAGCAGATTCCCATCTGGAGCATTTTTCATCGACGTGAGCCCATTGCCCGGCAAATTCCCCGGTTGACAAGGGGGAGGTTCCATGCTATGCTGCCCTGGCAGAGGTCGTCTGTCGACGATCGTCTGTCGACGGCCGTCTGTCGACGGCTGCCAAAGCCCGCACCACGCGACGCAAAGGAGACGCCATGCCGACTGCCCTGGTTCGCCCACCTGGAACGAGTTTTGCCGCGGCCCTGACCGCCCAGCAACCGCGTCCCATCATCGACGTAGAACTGGCCCGGCAGCAACACCGGGCTTACTGCCAGGTCCTCCGCACGGCGGGCCTGAAACTGATCGAACTGCCTGCCGAAGAAGCTTATCCCGATTCCTGCTTTGTGCAGGACACCGCCGTGATTTTCGGCGACTGGGCCATCCTCTCGCGCCCCGGCGCCGAGAGCCGCCGCGGCGAGGTGGACTCGGTGAGCCGGGCGCTCCAGGGACGGAAACGACTGGCCCGCATCGAGGCGCCGGGTACGTTGGAGGGGGGCGACGTGTTGGTCATCGGCAGCCGGGTGTACGTGGGCCTGTCGGCGCGGACGAATCCGGCCGGGTTTGTCCAACTCCGCGACCTGCTGGAGCCCCAGGGGGCCACGGTGGAAGCGGCGCCGGTCTCCGAGGTCCTGCACCTGCTGACCGGCTGCACCTACCTGGGCCAGGGCGTGCTGCTCGCCACAGATCCGCTGCTCGATGCGCCTTTTTGCCGGGGATTGGACGTGGTGCGCGTGCCGCCGGAAGAAGCCTACGCGGCCAACGGATTGGGGGTGGGCCGGGTTGCCCTCCTCCCGGATGGGTGCCCGCAGACCGCGGCGGCGGTCCAGGCGCGGGGATTTCAGGTGTTGACCGTTTCTCTGTCCGAATTCGCCAAGGCCGACGGCGGGATCACCTGCCTGAGCCTGCTCCTCTAGCGAAAGCGAGAGATCCCTTTGGCTTCCCGGTAGGGTCTAACAAAAATCTAACATGGTTCTCACGCTCGTCTAACAGTGGACCGCTACAATGGCAACCACAAGGTACAAATTGGAGTGAGAAATCATGGATTTAAACCGTCTAACTGAAAAGGCCCAAGAGGCTTTGGTCCAGGCGCAAAGCCTGGCCTCTGAATATAGCCACGGACAGATCGAGGGGGAGCATCTGCTGCTGGCCCTGTTGCGACAGACCGATGGCGTCGTGCCGTCGATCCTTCAGGGATTGGGGCAGCAGGTCGGCGGGATCGCCCAGAGGGTGGAGGCCGACCTGGCGCGCAAGCCCCAGGTATACGGCGGCACCGCCCAGGTGGGGCTGTCGCGAGATCTGGACCAGACGCTACGGCGCGCCGAAAAGATCGCCGGCGAGATGCACGACGAGTATGTCTCGACCGAGCATCTGTTGCTGGCCCTGAGCGAAGACCGGGCCGGGAACGCCGCCCGCCTGTTGCAGAGCTTGGGGTTGACCAAAGACGCCATCCTGCGCTCGCTGACCGCCATCCGCGGCAGCCAGCGGGTGACGTCGCAATCGCCCGAGAGCACCTATCAGGCGTTGAGCAAGTACGGGCGCGACCTGACCGAGCTGGCCCGTTCGGGCAAACTCGATCCGGTGATCGGGCGCGACGAGGAAATCCGGCGCGTGATCCAGGTCCTCAGCCGCCGCACCAAGAACAACCCGGTGCTCATCGGCGAGCCAGGCACGGGCAAGACGGCCATTGTGGAAGGACTGGCGCAGCGGGTATTCCGCGGCGACGTGCCCGAGGGCTTGAAAAACAAGCAGATCATCCAATTGGATCTGGCAGCGATGATTGCCGGGGCCAAGTTCCGCGGCGAGTTCGAGGAGCGGCTCAAAGCCACCCTCAAAGAGATCGTCGAGGCCGAGGGCAAGATCATCGTCTTTATCGACGAGCTGCACACGGTGGTGGGCGCCGGGGCCGCCGAGGGCGCCATGGATGCCAGCAACATGCTCAAGCCGATGCTGGCCCGCGGCGAGCTGCACTGCGTCGGCGCGACCACCCTGGACGAATACCGCAAGTATATCGAAAAGGATGCCGCCCTGGAACGGCGCTTCCAGCCGGTGCTGGTCGATGAGCCCAGCGTCGAAGAGACCATCAGCATTCTGCGCGGGCTCAAGGAGCGCTACGAGGTCCACCATGGGGTGCGCATCCAGGATTCGGCGGTCATTGCCGCGGCGACGCTGTCCCATCGCTACATCAGCGACCGTTTTCTGCCCGACAAGGCCATCGACCTGATCGACGAGGCCGCCAGCCGCCTGCGCATGGAGATCGACTCCAAGCCGCAAGAGCTGGACCGGGTCGACCGCCAGATCATGCAACTGGAGATCGAGCGCGAAGCGCTCAAAAAAGAAAAGGACGCTGCCAGCAAGGAGCGACTCACCAAACTGGAACGGGAACTGGCCGATCTGCAAGAGGAGAGCCGGGCCCTGGCTGCCCGCTGGGAGCAGGAAAAATCGGCCATCCAGGGGCTGCGCGACACCAAGGAAAAAATCGAACAGGTGCGGCATCGCATCGAAGAGGCCCAGCGGCAATACGATTATAGCACAGCCTCCGAGCTGCAATACGGCGAGCTGGTCCGCTTGCAGGCCCAGTTGGCCCAACAGGAAGAGCAACTCAAGGCCAATCAAAACGGCCAGCAGCTCTTGAAAGAAGAGGTCGGCAGCGAGGACATCGCCGAGGTGGTCTCTTCCTGGACCGGAATCCCGGTGAGCAAGCTGCTGGAAGGCGAGATCGAAAAGCTGATCAAGATGGAGGAGCGGCTGCACCACCGGGTGGTGGGCCAGGACGAAGCGATTTCGGTCGTATCCAATGCGGTCCGCCGCAGCCGGGCCGGATTGCAGGATCCAAACCGCCCCATGGGCAGCTTTATTTTCCTGGGGCCGACCGGCGTGGGCAAGACCGAGCTGGCCCGGGCGCTGGCCGAATTCCTCTTTGACGACGAGAGCGCCATGGTCCGCGTGGATATGAGCGAGTACCAGGAGCGCCACACCGTGTCGCGCCTCATCGGCGCGCCGCCGGGGTACGTCGGCTACGAAGAGGGCGGGCAGCTCACCGAAGCCGTGCGCCGGCACCCCTACAGCGTGGTGCTTTTCGACGAGATCGAAAAAGCCCATCCCGAGGTGTTTAACGCCCTGTTGCAGGTTCTGGATGAGGGACGGCTGACCGATGGACACGGGCGAACCGTCGATTTCAAAAACACCGTGATCATCATGACCTCGAACGTCGGCACCGAATTCATGGATGGCCGGTCGGCCACCACCGACGAACAGCGCCGGGAGATGGTGCTCGCCGCCCTGCGGCAGAGCTTCCGCCCCGAGTTCCTGAACCGCGTCGACGAGATTGTCGTGTTCCACGGGCTAACCGAGGAACATCTCAAAGAGATTGTTGACATTCAGGTCCGAAACCTCGAACGGTTGCTTGCGGGCCGGAACCTGGAGATCGAACTGACCGACGCGGCCAAGAATTTCCTGGCCGATGCAGGATACGATCCGGCCTATGGGGCGCGCCCGCTCAAGCGCGTCATCCAGCGGCAAATCCAGGACCCGCTGGCGTTGCGCTTGCTCCACGGCGATTTCGGCGACGGCGACCGGATCCGGGTCGACGCCCGGGATGGGCGCCTGGTCTTTGACCGGGTGGCAGCGGTCGCAAGCCTGGCCTAGACGGGCAGACCGCATCCGAGGACGCCGTGCGGACACGGGGCGGCGAGAAAAAGCCGTCTGATCCCGTCACCCCCGCGAACGCGGGGGCTGTGGGTCGGGCGCGGCATGCCGTGCCCCTACACTGCGCGCCTGGCGCGCCAGGACGCTTTCATCTGGAGTATGCTGCTTGGCTCGCTAGGGTGACTGGTTGCGCAATTTTGCGGCACCAAGGTGCCGCACTCCAGAGGCCGTCACCCCCGCGAACGCGGGGGTCCACATACTTGTGACAAAGGGTGGATGCTGCCTGTGAGTGCGCAGGCGCTTCCACGGGCATGACGGAGGCGAGTGAGTTCTCGCACGGCTCCGCGCCCCCGTGGACGGGAGCGGAGCGCAAAAGACGGGAGCAGCGAGCAGGGTTCGCCCTCGACGGGCATATTGGCAAAACTCGAATTATTCGGGGGGCTCGATGGCGATCTCGCTGTTGACTTCGGTGAGGTCATACTCGAGCACAAGCGTGGCCGAGCCGGTAGGCGGGAGGGTCCCGCCGCCGAAAAAGAGAACAGGAATGAAATCGGCCTCGATCTGCGAGCGCTCGCGTACAAGGAAGGGCGGCCATCCCGGCTCGTCGGCCAACCAGATCTCGCCCTGAATCCCGGCGTTCACCGTTTCCCTGCTCTGTGGATCGGACAGGGGAATGGTTGTCGAACCAACCGAACGGTAACGCTGGCATTGGATGCCGTTGACCACATCGGACCCCTCGGGGAGCCAGGCGTCGGCATCGCGCGGAAGGGCCGCCCATTGGGCGACGATCCCATCGAACTCGGCTTGTTCCAGGGGAATCCAGGCCTCGCCCACGCGCAACCAGGTCGAGCCCTGGACCATGAGGGCGTCGAACACCGGCATCCACTCAGAGCCCGAGAGGGTATCGAACAGGACCTGGTGGCGGGCCGGTTCCGCCCGCACCCATTCCTCTCGCAGGGTATAGGAGGTGCCCTCGGGATTTTGGGGGAGCCAGAGCATCATCGCGCGATAGCTGTCCAGGCCATCCAGATCGCCAACGGGCAGCACCGACTCAAAGCGCTTGACAACCGGCGTGGGCGACTCGCTGGCGACCGGTTGCAGAGTCGCCGTCGGAGAGGGGGTGTCGGCGCTGGGAGACTGGGTCGCCTCCGGCTGAGTAGCCAGCGGCGGGGTGGCCGATGCCTCCGCCGGAGCCGCAGGTAGCTCCGTGGCGACAAGGGACGCGGGAGCGGTGGCGGCGACGGATGTGGGCTGCTCGGCGCTGCCACAGGCAAGGATAGATAGGCACAAAAGGGCCGCCGCCAGGCAAACGAGATTGCGTTGCATTCCAGCCTCCTTGTGAATGGGTCTGGGTGTGTGAGAAAGTGAGCGCCCGTCAAGAGCCGAGTCAGTATACCATGTTTTGCAGAAATGAGAAAAAAAGAGTATAATTCAAATAGGTATGGATGACGGAGGGAGCGCGGGAGCCGTGCCACCCTACGAGGCCAAGGGGGCCCAGCATCCCTACTCAAGAAGTACAGGGCAACGGAAATCAAGCCCGAAAGTGAGAAACAACTATGATGCGATTTGACCGATTTACCGAACGGGCCCAGGATGCAGCCATGCGGGCCTACGAGGTGCTGCAACGATATGGACATTCCCAGGTGGATACCGAACACCTGTTGCTGGCGTTGATCGAACAGCCTGACGGCGTCATTCCCGACATCCTGCGACAAATGGGCATCGATCTGGACGCGGTGACCCAACGGCTGGATGAGGAACTCAAGCAAGCGCCGCGAACCAGCATCTATGGCGGCGGCGTGGGACAGGTCTATATCACCCCGCGCCTCAAGCGAATCATCGACCAGTCCAACGACGAGGCGTCCAAGCTCAAAGACGATTATATCTCGACCGAACATCTCTTTCTGGCCATTGCCGCTGAGCGCAACACGCCCGCGGCGCGCATTCTGGGCGAGTTTGGGGTGAACCGAGGCCGGATTCTCCGTTCCATCGAAGAGGTGCGGGGCGGGCAAAAAGTGACCACCCCCCACGCCGAAAGCCACTACCGGACGTTGGAGAAATACAGCCGCGACCTGACCCAGCTCGCCCACGAGGGCAAGCTCGATCCGGTCATCGGCCGCGATGCCGAGATCCTGCGCGTCATCCAGGTGCTCAGCCGCAGGACCAAGAACAACCCCGTGCTCATTGGCGGCGCGGGCGTGGGCAAGACGGCCATTGCCGAAGGGCTGGCCCTGCAGATCGCCAAAGACGACGTGCCCGAGATCTTGTCGGGCAAAAAGGTGATCCAGTTGGACCTGGGCGCCATGGTGGCTGGCACTCGTTTCCGGGGCGAATTCGAGGAACGCCTCAAAGGCGCCATGGAAGAGGTGCAGCGGGCCGAGGGCGAGATCATCCTGTTCATCGACGAGATCCACAGCGTGGTGGGGGCTGGGGGGGCCATGGGCGCCCTGGATGCTTCCAGCATGATGAAACCGGCCCTGGCCCGGGGCGAGTTGCGCTGCGTCGGCGCCACGACCCCCGACGAGTACCGCCGCTACATCGAAAAAGACAGCGCCCTGGAACGGCGCTTTGCGCCCATCTGGGTGGAAGAACCCTCAGTGGAGGACACCATCGAGATGCTGCGCGGGCTGCGCGACCGGTACGAGGCGCACCACGGGATCACCTTTACCGAAGAAGCGCTGATTTCGGCGGCACGGCTTTCGTCCCGGTACGTGACCGACCGGCGCCTGCCCGACAAGGCCGTGGATCTGATCGACGAAGCGGCCAGCAAGTTGCGGGTGGCCATCTATTCGATGCCGCCCGATCTCAAGGAACTCAAGTCGCGCCTGCAAAAGCTGACCGCCGAGGAGGAATCGGCCTGGGCCAATCGAGACTATGAGCGAGCGGCTCAATACAAGGCCGAGCGCATGGCCCTGGAGCAAGAGTTCAATCAAAAGCGGGATGCCTGGCGCGTGGAAAAAGGGCTCGACGAGATCGTGGATGCGGCCGACATTGCCGAAGTGGTCGCCAGTTGGACCGGCATTCCGGTCAGCAACCTGCTCCAGACCGAAGCCGAAAAGCTGCTGGATATGGAAGAGCACCTGCACAAGCGTATCATTGGACAGGATGAGGCCATCAACGCCATCGCCGATGCCATCCGCCGCGCCCGGAGCGGCCTGAAGGACCCGCGCCGGCCCATCGGCAGCTTTATCTTCCTGGGCAGCTCGGGCGTGGGCAAGACCGAATTGGCCAAAGCCCTGGCCAAGTTCATGTTCGACGACGAAGACGCCATGGTGCGCATCGACATGAGCGAGTATCGGGAGCAGCACACCGTCAGCCGCCTGTTTGGCGCTCCGCCCGGCTATGTGGGATATGAGGAAGGTGGGCAGCTCACCGAAGCCGTGCGCCGCCGGCCCTATCAGATCGTCCTCTTTGACGAGATCGAAAAAGCGCACCCGGACGTGTGGAACGCGCTGCTCCAGATCCTGGAAGATGGCCGGCTGACCGATGGTCAGGGCCGGGTTGTCGACTTTCGGAACACCGTCTTGATCATGACCTCGAACATCGGCACCGATTACGCCAAGATGGGGGGAACCCTGGGCTTTTTGCGCACGACCGACGCCGACGACGAGCTGCGCGAGAGCAAGAAAAAGATCGAAGAAGGGCTCAAGCGCACCTTCCGCCCCGAGTTCCTGAACCGGGTCGACGAGATCATTATCTTCCACGCCCTGACCCTGGAACACGTGCAACAGATCGTCGACTTGCAGATGAAGGACATCCACGAACGGCTCGAAGAGCGGGGCGTCACGGTGGAACTCACCGCAGAGGCGCGGGTGTGGCTGGCCAAAGAGGGCTACGATCCGGCCTTTGGCGCCCGCCCCCTCCGGCGAGCTCTGCAGCGCTATGTCGAGAGCCCGATGTCAAAGCGGATCTTGCGCGGCGAGTTTCAGAGCGGCGACCATGTGCTGGTCGACGTGGGGCAGCCCGAGGGCGAGGAAAAGGGCCTGGTGTTTTCCAAACAGGAACCGCAAGGAATTCCGGTGGACCTGGGCCAGCCCGTCGAGAGCGCGGAAGCGTAGGCGAAATCGTAATGACGAGGGGCGACGCATGCGTCGGCGATGAAGCTCAAGACCTCCGGGTTCTTGAAGAACCCGGAGGTCTGCTTGATCTGCCAATGTTCGGTCCTATGGGTTTCAGCCAGACGGGGTTCATCCGGTAGGGACAGGGTATGCCGTGACCCACAGGCATCATGGTAGGGGCACCCCTCGCGGGCGCCCCATTATTATTGGGCAAATCGCCTGCGGGCGGGCCTTGTACGGGCGGGTTTCAAACCCGCCCCTACTGTAGCTCATCTGCTCGCCGCCCCCACCGTAGGGGCGACGCATGCGTCGCCCGATCCATGGGCCCCCGCTTCCGCGGGGGCGACGGCCAGCAGCGGGGATTCCTTACTCCATCCCCAAAGCCACGCCACCCCGTGGGCGCTTTTATTCCTCGTCGATCTGGAGAATGGCGGCGCCGGGCCGTTCCTCGTGGCAATGCCCGCAGCCCACGTGGGGCTCGGGCACCTCGACCAGGTACTTGGAGCAAACAGCGGTGACGGCCACCCGACGGGTCAAACCCAGCAACCCCTTCTCCACCCGCCCTTCTAGCACCAGGTTGGGGCAGGCATTGGCGCGGAGAATGCCCGGCACCGGGCACCGCTGGCACAGCTTGGGCTGCCAGCGTTCCGATTCCCGGTTCTGAGCGATCAGCCGGCATTCCTGCCGGCTGCGCCCCCGGTAATAATCCTCATAGTAATAGCGGCATTCCTGGCCGGCCGGTGTGATCATGGGTCTTATCCGGGTTATTTGTGCACCACCACCAGCGTCCCTTTGGGCGCCCAGTTGTAGAGCCACTTGGCTTCCGATGTTTTCATATTGACGCAGCCGTGGCTCATGGGCCTGCCAAAGTTGCTGTGCCAGTAGGTGCCGTGGATGGCGTACCCTTTGTAAAAGTACATGGTGTAGGGCACGTTGGGCAGGTAGTAGCCCGGCCCGCTCATCGGCGCAGAGCGGTATTTGGCATAGATCTTGAAGCGCCCCGTGACGGTGGGAGTATAGCGCCTTCCGGTCGACACCACCGCGGTGAAGACGGTTTTCTGTCCCTCGTGGGCATAGAGCCGCTGTTCCGAAAGGTCCACCTCGATCCATTTGCCGCTTTCACTCTTGTCGGCAGGGGCCTTGGTCGGCTTGGGGGTAGGTGTGGGTGTAGCGCTGGGGGTGGGCGTTGGCGTGTAGGTCGGCGTGGGAGTTAAGGTGGGCGTGGACGTGGGCGTCTGGGTCGGGGTGGCGGTCGGCGTGTAGGTCGGCGTGGGGGTGAACGTGGCTGTGGGTGTGGGCGTGTCGGTGGCCAATAGAGCCGCCACCACGGTACGCGGCGCTTCGGTCCACAGGACAAAGGCCAAAAGCAGGACCAAGAGAAGGGGAACCAGCACCATGCCCACCCACTTGAGCCGAGAGGGCGGAGGTTCGGCGTCGAGCAGGGGCATCAGGGGGCCGGGAATCGGCGCGTGGGAGGGGGTGCCCACCAATAGAGGGGCGGCGCTCCTGGGGAGGTCAGCCGAGCTGCTGGTCACTTTTTGAACGACTTGCAACGCCTCGCGCGCCCGGCGGTTGTTGGGATTGAGCGAGAGGACATGCTTCAGATGGGCCGCGACTTCTGCCAGGTCCTCGGTGACCGCCGCCCGCGCCAGCCACGCGCTTTCGTTGACAGGGTCGATTTCAAGGACGGCTGTAAAATAGCGCCGGGCTCTGCTGCGGTTTCCGGCCCGGGCGGCTGCCAGGCCCCGCTGCATGAGCGCTGCGACCTGTTCCTTCAAAGACACTGGGGTGGCCCGTTCTGACTTCAATGGACTGTGTCCTTTCCAGTCGTCTCAAGAGTGAACCCTATCTTACCACATATTTCCACACTTGACAAGCGGTCTTGCTCATCGTACTCCCTATTCAATGGATTTTTGGGTTTATTGGGAGTCAATCTTGTGATTTTATACCCTTCTCAGACTAGCCCCAGGGAGTAGAAAAAATACTCCCCTAATGCTCTCCAGTGACGATTGTAGGCAGGCGGCTGCCATGCTATAATCAGGGCACAGGTAGAATATTAAAAGGAGGAATAGAAATGAATCGAAAGACGCTGTTTAGAACTAGAATCATTCTTGTTTTTGCGTTGATCCTAGTCACCTTCGCCCTGCCGCTTTCGGCCCAGGCCCAGGGGACGGTTCACGTGGTGCAGCCCGGGGAGAACCTCTACCGAATTGCCCTGCGCTATGGGACTACCATTCAGGCCATCATGAACGCCAACGGCTTGCGCAACGCCAACTATATCTGGGCCGGGCAGCGGCTGACCATCCCCACCGGAGGCGGGGGAACCAGCGGCGGCGGTGGGGCCGTGGGCGGCGGCGTCCACGTGGTGCAACGGGGCGAAACCCTGGCGGGCATCGCCTACCGCTATGGAACTACCGTTCAGGCCCTGGTGTCGGCCAATGGGATACGGAACCCCAGCCTCATCTATGTCGGGCAGCGGTTGACGATCTCGGGCGCCACGGGTAGCACTGGCACCCGGGGCGGGGGTACAGCCCCCACCAGCGGCATCCACATTGTGCAAAGGGGGCAAACCCTGTCCTCGATTGCCTACCGCTATGGGACCACGGTGCAGGCACTCGCCTCGGCCAATGGAATTTCGAACCCAAGCCTCATCTACGTCGGGCAGCGGCTGCGCATCCCCACCGGCGGCGCGAGCACAGGGGGAGGCGGCACGACGGCGCCCAGTGGCGGAGGCGGCAAGTGGATCGACATCGATCTGAGCAGCCAGACCCTGCGCGCCTATCAGGGCAACACGGTGGTGCGTAGCATGATCGTGTCGACGGGCATCGCTCGCTACCCGACACCTACCGGGCGATTTGCCGTCTACTCCAAGTATGCCAGCATCGCCATGTCGGGACCCGGCTACTATCTGCCGGGGGTGCCCCACAGCATGTTCTTCTACAAGGGTTATGCCATCCACGGCACCTATTGGCACAACAACTTTGGCACGCCCATGAGCCACGGGTGCATCAACCTCACCCGGGCAGACGCGGCCTGGCTCTACAGTTGGACACCCATGGGAACCGCGGTGGTCATCCACTGGTAAGGGAAAAGTCCACTCCCCGGCGCTCGATGGGTGCCGGGGAGTTTTTTTCGTAGGGGTGTGCCAAAACGCGCGGCGGATGCGGCCCCGATCGCCAGATTCGGACCGCACAGGGCATAGGGGTCCAAGAGAAATCTTGGTGGCGTATCGATTTCGGTGGGAAATGCTCAGATGAGATTTTCACGCGTGCAGTGCTGAACGCATTGCGATTCTAGCAGCTTGTCGGAGAGAAAACCACCGAGGCAAAACGCCGTCTATTTTGTCATTCTGAGGCCCCGAAGGGGCCGAAGAATCTCGCTTTTCGGCTGTCAAATGGGATCTAATGGCGAGATTCTTCGTCGCTCCGGCGGCTTTGCCGCCTCCGTTCCTCAGAATGACAACCCTCTCCGACAGACTGCTAGGGAAGCAAAGGAGCGTCTCATGAAGCAACCTACTATCGGTTTCATCGGCCTGGGCATCATGGGCAAGCCCATGGCGCTCAACCTGCTGAAAGCAGGGTATTCTTTGGTCGTTCACAGCCGCAGCCGCCCCCCCGTGGACGAAGTGGTGGCAGCGGGCGCCGCCGAAGCATCCTCGCCTTCGGAGGTGGCCCAGCGCAGTGACCTGGTCATCACCATGCTGCCCGACTCGCCCGATGTCGAAAAGGTGGCCTTGGGCCCCGATGGGATCGTCGAGGGCGTGCACGAGGGCCTCATCTACGTCGATATGAGCACCATCGCCCCTTCCACAGCGGTGCGGGTGGGCGAGGCGCTGGCCGAAAAGGGGGTTCGCTGCCTTGATGCCCCGGTGAGCGGCGGTGACGTGGGCGCACAGCAGGGGACCCTGTCGATTATGGTTGGCGGCGATCAGGCCACCTTTGACGAGGTCCAGCCAGTGTTTGGCGTGTTGGGCAAAAGCGCTGTGCTGTGCGGACCCCTCGGCGCCGGGCAGACGGTCAAGACCTGCAACCAGGTGCTGGTGGCGGTGACCATCGCCGGCGTCAGCGAGGCGTTGGTGCTGGGCGCCAAGGCCGGCGTCGACCCGGCCAAGATCGTGCAGGTGCTCAGCGGCGGGCTGGCCCGCTGCGGGGTGTTGGAGAATCGCGGCCAACGGATGGTCCGCGGCGATTTTCAGCCTGGCTTTCGCATACGGCTCCACTACAAGGATCTGAACATTGTGCGCCAGACCAGCAAGGATTACTCTGTGCCGTTGCCCATCACTTCGTCCGTCCACGAGTTGTTCGCCACGGCCATGGCCCAGGAACTCGGCGACCTGGATCACACAGGCTTGCTCACGATCCTGGAGAACCTGGCTGCCATCCAGGCGCGGACAGAGGAATAACGAACAGAAGCCAATTTCAAGAGAACCCGGGAGAGTCTATGATCGATTCTGCCACCATGGCCGCTTTGTTGGATAGCCTGAAGGATCGCCTCCTTCTGGCCGACACCGATCACATCGTCCGGTATATGAACAAGGCGGCCATTGCCTATTACAAGGAAGGCGATGCCCTGCTCGGGACCTCGCTCTTGGACTGCCACAACGAGCGCTCGCAGCAGATGATGGTCGAGATTCTGGCCGAAATGCACCAGGGGCTGGAGGAGCGGCTCATCACCGACAACGAAAAGTACCGTATCTATATGCGCGTTGTGCGCGACCCCGAGGGCCGGGTGCTGGGCTACTATGAGCGCTACGAGCCGCCCAGGAGCCAATCCCAGCCATGACGGGCGACGACCGTCATGCCGTGCCGGAGGTCATTGCCTTTGACGCCGATGACACCCTGTGGCACAACGAGATCCACTATGCCCGCGCCCAGCAGCGCCTGCAGGCGCTGCTGGCGCCCTATCGGGGCGACGACGGCCTGGTCGACGAGCTGTACCGGACCGAGATGGCCAACCTGGCGATGTTTGGCTATGGGCTGAAGAGTTTTGGACTGTCGATGATCGAGACGGCCATCCGGGTGACGCGGGGCCGCATCCAGGCCGGCGACGTGGACCAGATTCTCGATCTGGTCAAGGAGATGAAGCGGGCGCCGGTCGAGTTGTTGGAACACGTGGCTGAGGTCATCCCCACGCTGGCGCGATCGCATACCTTGATGGTCATCACCAAAGGCGATCTGTTGGACCAAGAAGACAAGATGGGGCGCTCGGGGCTGGCCCCCTACTTTTGCCATGTAGAGGTGGTCAGCGCCAAGACGGAGGAGGTCTATCGTGCCCTGCTCCGCAAGCATCAGATCCCACCCCAGCGGTTCCTGATGGTGGGAAATTCGCTGCGATCCGACGTCCTGCCGGTGGTGGCGCTGGGCGGGCATGGTGTTCACATTCCGTATGCCATCACCTGGCAGCACGAACAGGCATCGGCGACGTCTCGGGAATTGGATCAACCCTATGTCCATCTGGAGCATGTAGGCCTGTTGCCGGGCTACCTCGAACGTCTCGCGGCTCCGCACCACGGTTGATGAACGTTTGGCTGATCGAACCCTACTTTACCGGCTCCCACGAGGCCTGGGCGCGGGGCTATCGCGAGCACAGTCGTCATGCCGTGCGGCTGCTTACGCTGCCCGGCCACTTTTGGAAATGGCGGATGCAAGGAGGGGCGCTCACCCTGGCCCGCCAGGCCCAGGCCCTGGGCGAAACCCCCGACCTGATTCTGGCGACCAGCATGCTCAACCTGCCCGTCTTTCTGGCCTTTGCCGGTCGCCGGTTTGCCCACGTGCCCCTGGTCTTTTACTTTCACGAGAATCAGTTGACTTATCCTCTCCGGCCCGGCGAAAAACAGGACTTGGGTTATGGCTTTATCAACTTGGTCAGCGCCCTGCGCGCCGACCGGGTCTGCTTCAACTCGGCCTATCATCGCGACAGCTTTTTGGACGAGCTGCCCCGGTTGCTCAAGCATTATCCCGATTATACCGAGTTGTGGACCGCTGAGGCATTGATGGCCCGGTCGCAGGTGCTGCCCTTGGGCCTGGATCTGGCTCGGCTGGATCGATTTCAGCCCATCGAGCCGCGCCGAGGACGGCCCTTGATCCTGTGGAATCACCGCTGGGAGTACGATAAGGACCCCGAGACGTTTTTCCGCGCTCTTTACACTCTGGCCGACGAAGGGCTCGATTTCGGGGTGCTGCTTTTGGGCGAGAACCTGCGCCAGGAGCCCAGAGAGTTTTTGGAGGCACGGCAGCGTCTGGGCAACCGCATCGTCCATTATGGCTATGCCCCCGATCTGGCCACCTATGGCCGTCTGTTGTGGCAGGCCGACATTGTGGTCAGCACGGCGATTCACGACTTTTTTGGGGCGGCCGTGGTCGAAGCCTGCTACTGTGGCTGCTTCCCAGTCCTTCCTCGGCGGCTGTCCTACCCCGAGTTGATTCCGGGGGAATGGCACGAGGTCTGTTTGTACAATGGCTGGAGAGGGCTGCTGGCCCGCCTGCGGCAGGCATTGACGGGCAGACCTGAGGGGGCCGCAGAATCTCTGCGGCAGCAGATGGCCGGTTACGATTGGCAGAAGATGGCGCCGTTGTACGACGACCTGTTAGACCAGGTCGCGGCTGCCCCACTCAGCGACGGGCCAATGGCGCTTGCAGATGTCCCAGTAGACTGATGATCTGGCGAATCTGCCTTTTGGTATAGGGCCGGCGGCGCGTGAATCCGGTGATATAGGCCGCCAGGTCTTGGGCTTTTAGCACGGGAAAGGCCAGCGACTTGGCCACCTGCTTGGGAAGGTCCAGTTCGACGTCGGGATGGGTATAGACCACGGCCCCCTCGATCCACAGCGCGGTTCGGCGGCCCAGGGCCCGGTCAGTGTGGTTGATGCAGGTGCGCAGATAATCCACGTTTCTCTTGAGCTGGGCCACCGGGTCTCGACGCGGCACCTCGGGTTGGAGCCGTCCTTTCCGGCTTTTCTTGGCCTGGTACCACTGTCCGTCTTGAACAAAGATGCGCCCTCGATGGTGTTTGGCCTCTAGCGCAAAGATGCCATTGGGTCCCACCACAAGGTGATCGATGTCGTCGGCGCGGCCCGGCAGCGCCAGGTTGCTGATGAGGTAATAGTCGTCGGGCAGGTGGGCCAGAGCATCGGGTACGCATCGTTGCCCGGCAAGTCCTGCTGCCAACCGGGCGCGTATCCCTGCCTTGTGCCGGTATTGCCATTCGTAGTAGGCAAGACCGCCGACCGATAGCAAGGCCGGTCCAGCCGCGAGGAAAAAGATCCAGGCCTTTACCTCTGTCCTTACAACCCACACCAGAGCCAGACAGGCGGCCAAGGACAGGATCGCGGTGCTGATTCTCAGCCAACGACGAGGGAGTTTGAAACTGGCGCGTGCCAGTTCCGAAGCCACATGATCGGCAAAGAGTATGGTGCGCAAGACGTTGCGGCTCCTTGGATCACCGGCCGGCGCAAGGGCGCCGTCGGGGTTCGAGGGGCCGGATCTGGGCCGACCCACCCGTGGAAAATCAGGGCTGGGCAGCCAGCGCTGCGTTGGCCTTGGCAGCCGCCTGGTCCAGCGCGGTTTGCGGATCGGCCAGCCCCTGTGTGACCGAAAGAATGGCCGTGTAGAGGATATCTCGGATCGTGAGTTCGGCTGCGGCTGCCGGTTCAGGGCGAGTGTAGGGCAGGATCTCTTGCACTTGGGTCTCGAAAAAGGGATAGGTGGTCCGGGTGTCCGTCATCAGTTCCAGTGCCGAGATGCGCACCGGGGCAGCCTGCAAGTCGGCGGCCCAACGAGCGCTTTGCGGTGGGGCTGTGAACCAGCGGATGAATCGCCAGGCCGACCGCTCGCGCTCGAAATTGCTGCTCACGATGAAAAAGTTGGCGCCATAGGCCACCGTGGCCGGATTCTGGGGATCGCTTTGTGGGATCATGGTCTGGTGCCACTCGAAAGGCGATACTCCCTGTAGGGTGGCAGCATCGTAGGCTTCGGCGTACAGAGGGCCGGAGCTGGTAGAGGCAAAGGTAAAGGCCGCTTGCCCCTGGGCAAAGGCGAGATAGTCCCCATACTCACTTTCCGGGCGCCAGGCCAGCCCCGATTCGATCAGGCGGTGCAGCAGCGCCAGGCTCTCGACGCCGGCGGGGTCGTTAAAAGTGGCTTGCTGCCCGCCAGCATCCACCTGCTGGCCTCCCCGACTGTACAGCCAGGCGTTAAACGTCGACACGCTCTCGATATAAGGGTAGCAGCCGATGCCGGTGGTCGCATACACGTCGTAGCAGGCCTGTTCGAACTGGTCCCAGGTGACAGGCGCTTCATTCCATCCGGCTTGGGCCAGCAGCGTGTCGTTGACCCACATGCCGATGGCGTTCTGGACAAAGGGAAAGGACAGGAATTGGCGCCCATAGCCCAATGCGTAGCCGCTTTCCAGAAACCCTGGGAAAAAATCAGCCAGCTCTTCCTCCGCCAGTCCAATTTCTGGATCGTGAATGTAGGCGTCGAGGGGGGCGACAATGCCCGCCGAAGCGTATTGGGCGATCATGCTGGGAAAGACCACAGACAGATCGGGCAGCTCGCCGCCGGCCAAACCCGCCTCCATGGCCCCGTGAATGCCCACGTATCCGCTTTTGGCCACCACTTCTATCGCAATGTCGGGGTTTTCGATCTGGAAATCACGGACCATCTCGCTTAGCAGGATCCCTTGTGGGCGGTCCAGAGCAAAGGGCTCCCAAAAGACAAGGGGCGTGACACCCGGTGAAGCGATGGGCGTCGGTTCGACCTGGGGTGTGATCTCGGGTGCTGTTTCGGTGGGGAGCGGTTCCGGCGATGTCAAAGTCAGGTCGCACCCGGCCAAAAGAATCAGCAGCAGGCCCAGCGTGATGCCGAGCCCGGCCCATTCGACGAACCCACGGCCCGGTCTGTCATTCAATCTGTGGAACACAGGCTGTTTACTCCCCCTGCGGGCACGAGATCTGGAACTCCCGCGCTGCGGCAACAGTTTCAGAGGGCTTGGCCGGATCGGCGTGGCCGGTTGGGCGAGGTACGATCCTGTTCGGCCATTGTTGGGATGAGGGCGGGTTGCGGGGATACCCCCGCAACCCGCCTTGGGGTTCTTGTAGGCTTTGGCTGCCAACCCCAAAATCATCTCGTCACGCCATTAGGGCGTGTTTTCGGCGAGGCTGACATTGGCGTCGGCCTCGAGTTTGGTCAGGGTGCTGT
>CAYVLO010000011.1:0-21439 GCA_964452125.1 uncultured Anaerolineaceae bacterium
TAGACGGTGGTGAAGCCTTCGGGGTCCTCACGATAGGCTTTCAGCAGGGCAAAGAAGCGGGACTTGCCAATGCCCAATAGGTCTTGCAGATCGGTGCGAACGAGCTGACCCTGACAGTATCCCTGGAACAGGACCTTGACTTGTTCGTCTGTGAAACCTTATGGAGCTGTGACACGGTTTCCTCCTGTCGTGATGGGAGGAGCTTACCATACCAGCCGATCTTGAGCACACTGGAGGGTGCCCACTTTTCAGCTTTAAACTGTCCACTTTTCAACTTTCAATCACACGAGTGCGGATAAATTTGACAACCGATCATTAACGTGGTAGAATAGCTTGGCAGGATGAAGTAAGAATCTGGTTCGAGCATGATAAAGATGGGCGCCCAGGCTTACGAGTCTGGGCGCGCTTTGCATACACGAGCCGTTCTGCTTTATTCTAGCAATATTTCAAGAGGTAGATATATGTCCGAACGAGAGTCTGGCACGGTCAAATGGTTCAATGGAGCCAAGGGCTATGGATTCATCGAGCGCGAGCAGGGCGGCGACGTCTTTGTTCACTATTCGGCGATCCAGGGCGAGGGGTTCCGCAATCTGGAGGAAGGGCAGCGCGTCGAATTCAGCGTCGAACAAGACACCAAAGGTTTGCGCGCAAAGGATGTGGCCGTTATCGGCTGATAGGAGATAGGAGATGACCACCAAGGTTTACGTCGGCAATCTGAACTATCAAACGCGAGAAGACACACTCCGAACCCTTTTTGAAGAGTTTGGTGATGTGGTATCCGCCCAAGTGATCTTTGACCGCGCAACGGGCCGGTCCAAAGGCTTTGGTTTTGTCGAGATGGAGAACGAAGAATCTGCACAACAAGCCATTTCTGCTCTCAATGGCAAAATGGTCGAGAATCGGGAAATCAAAGTCGACAAGGCGAATCCACGAGCCGACAGCGATCGGCGCGGTGGCGGCGACCGTTGGCGCAACGAAGAACGTCGACCCCGCTGGTAACAAACATTGCCTAATCACGTGAGCAGGGGCCACATTGCAGAACCGACGAAAAACCTGCTGAGATAGTATCACCCCGCGGGCCGGATTCGTTCCGGTCCGCGCTTTTTATTCCCCAAGAAACCCCTGCGCCCTGGCGTGATCGCCATCGTGTGGGGCTTGTGTCCTGCCCAGGCCCGTGCTATAATGTCTCCCGCTCGATGGGGACGGCGTTGGATAACCACGACGCCCGGTTCACTTTTAGAATCCATTCCACCAACCAGGAGGAACCCGTGAAAATCACCACGATGCGTGATGCCATAGCGCGACACGTCCGGGATGGCGATACCCTGGCAATCGAGGGCTTTACAGCGTTCATCTGCTTTGCCGCGGCCCACGAGATCATCCGTCAGGGCAGGCGCGACCTCACTCTGTGCCGCATGACGCCCGATCTCATTTACGACCAGATGATCGCCGCCGGCTGCGCGCGCAAGCTGGTCTTTAGCTATCTGGGCAATCCAGGGGTGGGATCGTTGTATTGTATCCGTCGAGCGGTGGAAAAGGGCATCCCGCGCCCTCTGGAGCTGGAAGAGTATTCACACTTTGGCATGGTCGGCCGCTACATGGCCGGTGCTGCTCGATTGCCTTTCTTTCCCCTGCGCAGCTATCTGGGCGCCGATCAACCCCAGGCCAATCCCCGCATCCAGTTTGTGGAGAGCCCCTACGGCGACGGGCCCATTGCCGTCGTCCCGCCGCTCAACCCCGATGTGGCGATCATCCATGCCCAACGAGCCGACGCCGAGGGCAACACCCAGCTCTGGGGCCTCTTGGGGGTGCAGAAGGAAGCGACCTTTGCCAGCGAGCGGGTGATCGTCGTCGTCGAGGAAATTGTGGACAGCGAGATCATCCGCAGCGACCCCAACCGCACCGTGATTCCGGGCCTTCTGGTCCACAGCGTGGTCCACGAGCCCTACGCCGCCTACCCGTCTTACGCCCAGGGCTACTATGACCGCGACAATCTGTTCTATCTCGAATGGGATCGGATCTCGCAGGACGAGGCAGCCACCCAGGCATGGCTCGAAGAGTGGGTGTTCGGGGTAGAGGACCGGGCCGGGTATCTGGCTAAATTGCAGGCCCAGGAGCCGGGCATCTGGCAACGGCTGGCGCCGGGACAAGCCCTTTCTCAGCCGGTCAACTATGGGATCTATCAGTGAGGAGGCCACTATGACAACCTATACCCCCTCTGAAATGATGATTGTGGCTTCGGCCCGCGCGCTGGCAAGGCAGCGTGTGGTCTTTGTGGGCGTGGGGCTGCCCAACATTGCCTGTAACCTGGCGCGGCGCACAGTGGCGCCCGAACTGGAGCTGGTCTATGAATCGGGCGTGTTCGGCGCCCGGCCCGCCCGGCTGCCCCTTTCCATCGGCGATCCGACCCTGGTGAGCGGGGCCACGCTGGTCTGCCCCATGGCTGACCTGTTCATGAATTACCTGCAAGGGGGCCGCATCGACGTGGCCTTTTTGGGGGGCGCACAGATCGATCGTTTCGGCAATATTAACACGACCGTCATCGGCGACTATGCCCGACCCAAGGTGCGGCTGCCGGGAAGTGGGGGTGCGTGCGAGATTGCCATCCATGCCAAAGAGATATTTATGATTATGCGCCTCAAACGCCGGGCCTTTGTCGAAAAGCTGGATTTTGTCACCAGCGCCGGCCACCTGAGCGGCACGCCGGGGGAGCGAAAGGCCTTGGGTATCCCGGGCTCGGGCCCCCAATTGGTGGTCACCGACAAGGCGATTTTCCGCTTTGCCGCCGACACCGGCGAGATGTTCCTTTCTTCCATCCATCCTGGGGTCACGGTCGATGAGGTGCGGGCCGAGGTCAGTTGGCCGCTGAACGTTGCCGGGGACCTGGTGGAAACCGAGCCTCCGACGGCCGAGGAATTGCGCCTGATACGCGAGGAATTGGACCCTGCGGGCGTGTATTGCAAATAGAATCGAGAGGAGAATGCCATGCGCCAAGTAGTGATTGTCTCTGCGGTCCGCACACCCATCGGCAACTTTGGGGGTGGACTGCGTGAAGTCTCGGCTGCTGCGTTGGGCCAGGTGGTGGCCCAAGAGGCCATGCGCCGGGCTGGTGTGGAGCCCGGTCAGATCGACGAAGTGGTGTTTGGGTGCGCCCGCCAGGCAGGCATTGGCCCCAACGTCGCGCGGCAGATCGGCTGGCGCAGCGGAGTGCCTCAGGACAGGCCGGGCTTTACGGTCAACAAGGCGTGTGGTTCGGGCCTGAAGGCGATCACCTTGGCGGCCCAGTCGATCTTGTTGGGTGAGAATGATATTGTGTTGGCTGGAGGCGTTGAGCAAATGTCGCAGATCCCCTACCTGTTGACCCAGGCACGCTGGGGGTACCGTCTCGGCAACAGTGAGGTCGTCGACGCCAACTATCGGGATGGCTACGATTGCCCTTTGTGCGATATGGTCATGGGCGAAACGGTCGATCGCCTGGCTGAGGAGTATGGTATCTCCCGCGAGGCGCAAGATGCCTTTGCCGCCGAGAGCCATCAGAAAGCGACGGCGGCGTGGGAGTCAGGCGCCTTTGACGCCGAGGTCGTGCCGGTCGAGACGCCGGGCCGCAAGGGTGCGGTCACGGTGGTGGAGCGTGACGAGCGACCGCGCGCCGATTCCACCGCTGAGAAACTTGCCTCCTTAAAGACCGTCTTTCGCCCAGAGGGAGAAGGCGGCACGATCACAGCGGCCAATGCCAGCGGCATCACCGACGGCGCTGCTGCGGTGATCCTCATGGACGCCGATCGGGCCCAAGCCCTGGGGTTGGAGCCCCTGGCTTTGATCGTGGGCTTTGCCAGCGCGGGCGTTCATCCGGCCCGCATGGGACTGGCGCCTGTGCCGGCGACGCAAAAGGTCCTGGTCAAGACCGGTCTGACCCTGGACGACCTGGACCTGATCGAGCTGAACGAAGCGTTTGCGGCCCAGGTCCTGGTGGTGGAAAAGGAACTCCCGTGGGATCCCTCGCGGCGCAATGTCCACGGCGGCGCCGTGGCGTTGGGCCATCCCACCGGCTGCAGCGGCGCCCGAATCGTGGTGACCCTGCTCCATGCCATGCAACGCCGCCAGGCCTCCTTGGGGTTGGCCACGTTGTGCATCAGCGGCGGATTGGGAATGTCCCTGCTTGTCCGGCGAGCGTAAATTCGCCGCGTCGCCATCTCCGGAAAAGTTGGGATCCTGTCCCCTGCATCCATTGCACAATGAATTTTGCCTGGGCGCCATTTGCCAATTTGGCATTAGTTGTGATATAATACACAAAGCTAGAAGTAATCCTCCCCTTCACTCTGTTGGGTTGCAGCCAGTTGCTGTGTGGATAGTGGGTGCTCGAGCGGGGACGGACTCAAGGGTCCCAGGAGAGTCAAAATGGCAGAGCAGGCACAGCGCAGCGGACGTTCGAAAAAATGGATTCTCCCTGCAGGTATTGTCGCGTCGATCCTTTTGTTTGCGGCAGGGGCAGCCCTCTGGAAATTCCACGAAGAGCCTCGATTTTGCAGCACCTTTTGTCATATCATGGAACCGTATGTGGCGTCGTGGAACGGGCCCGATTCGATGGCCCACGCCCACGGGCAGGCGGGCGTTACCTGTTTGCACTGCCACGAGCCCACAATCCCGGAGCAGATCCAAGAACTCACCATCTATGTGTTGGGTGATTATCAGATTCCGTTAAGCGAACGGCGGTTCGATGTGGCATGGTGTGTGCGATGTCACGAGCACGATGGCTACCAATCCCTTGCCACCCGGACCCAGGACTATGCCGTCGGGGGCGTTGTGGTCAACCCTCATGAGCGGACGGTGGATTTTGATAACCTGTTGGATCCCCACGCCACAGGCCAGGGCGAGATCGAATGCCAGGAGTGCCACAAAGCCCACCGCGAATCGCCGGGCATCGAGTATTGCTACGGGTGCCATCACTGTGGGAAGTTTACCGGTTGCGAAGAATGTCACCAGCAGGCGACCTTGAGCGCCGTAGGTGAGTAACCGGTTGGAGTCAGGGGGTGCGCCAGACCGCCAGAAGGCGAGATCTTTCAGGATAAAGGAAACGTTGCCGCTGGCTTTTGGGCGATGAATGCCAACGTTCAAGGGCCGAGCGAGTTCTTTCGGAGGATGCCCTGGGAATAAACCCCCAGGCTTTCTCGTTTTGTGAGGGTTTATGGAGCACTATTTCCGTGAACGGCTGTTGGCTGGCGAGCAACTGGTGGGGCCGATCGTGTCGTTGCCGACCCCAGAAGTTGCCGAGATCCTGGCTGGCCTTGGCTTTGACTGGCTCTTTGTCGATGCCGAGCATGGACCGTTGGATTTTAGCCAGGTGCAAGCCTTGCTGCAGGCGGCCTGCCCGGCCTGCCCTTGTCTTGTCCGTGTGCCGGCGGGCGAACAGGTGTGGATTGCCAAAGCCCTGGATGTCGGAGCGTCTGGGGTAATCGTGCCTCAGATTCAAACAGCAGAGCAAGCGGAGGCAGTGGTCCGTCTGTGCAAATACCCGCCGCAGGGCCAAAGGGGAGTCGGCGTGGCCCGGGCGCAGGGGTATGGCAGCCGGTTGGTCGATTATCTAGCGACGGCCAATGAGTCGATTGCTGTCATTGTGCAGGCCGAGAGCGTCGAAGCGGTCCGCAATATGGCGGCGATCGCCCAGGTGTCTGGAATCGATGCGGTGTTTGTCGGCGCCTACGACCTGTCAGCCAGCCTGGGTAAGCCTGGTCAGGTGGGCGATCCTGAGGTGCAAGATGCCATCAGAAGGATAACGGATATCTGTTTAGCCGCAAACGTCAAACTCGGCGCCTTTGGCATCGATGCTGCGGCCGTCCAGCCCTTTCTCGAAAATGGGTACACCCTGATCGCCGTGGGCATTGATGTGGTGTTCCTGATCGATGGAGCCCAGTCGGTGCTGTCAGCCTTGGGTCGCTGACGGCTGTGGCCTTGGGCAACGGGCGGGCCGGCAGCCGATGGGGCGGGCCTTGACGCCCGACTCGGTGGCTGGGCAGGCCTGGCGCGGTCGATCTCTGAAATCCGGTTTTTTGACGAAAGAGGGAAATTACGATACAATAATCCAGGGTGCTCTTGGAACAGCGATGCTCCAAAGATAGTTATTGGATTGGGCTCGTAATGAACGCACAGTCCGGACCGAATAAATCCGCATTCGAACAGAGGTATAAGGTTGCCCGCTCAGGTCCGCGCTGTGCGTTTTGCGTTTCGGGAGAATGCCCAAATTCACTGTATCGAGAGGAAGCATAGATGTCAAAGGAACTGGTCAATGCGATTGCCGACATGAGGGAGGAGGATGCCCTTGCGTTGGCGCAAGAAGCGATGGAAGGTGGCATGGATCCTGTCGGGATTCTGGGCGCAGCCCGCGAAGCGATGGACATCGTGGGCAAACGTTTCGAGACGGGCGAGTATTTTTTGCCGGAATTGATCATGGCTGGTGAGATGCTGAAGCAGATCACCGACTTGGTCAAACCAGAACTGGCCAAGCTGCCGCAGGTCGAGCGCAAAGGCAAAGTCTTGATTGGCAGCGTGGCTGGCGACATCCATGACATTGGCAAAAACATCGTCACTTTTATGCTCGATGTGAACGGCTTTGACGTGTTGGACCTGGGCGTGGATGTATCGGTGGCCAAGTTTGTGGACGCCATTCACGAGTTCAAGCCGCAGGTGGTGGGGCTCAGTGGCTTTTTGACCCTGGCCTTTGATTCCATGAAGGATACGGTTCAAGCCATCGAGGAGGCGGGCTTGCGCGATCAGGTCAAGATCATGATCGGCGGAGGCCAGATCACAGACAAGATCTGTGCGTATGCCGGAGCCGACGCCTATGGAGACGATGCCATGGAAGCCGTCTCTCTGGCCCAGCAATGGATAGGAGGGTAACGACATGGAAAAGGATTGGAAGACCATGACCGCCGAAGAGCGGCTGGCCCAGCGGTTGGACGGCTATGTGAATACGCCGGGCTTTGAGTTTGCCAGCCCAGAGGCCGAGGCCCTGTATCGGGAACGAGCGACCATTATTCGCGATGCCTTTGAGCTCAAGGTGCCGGCTCGCGTGCCTGTGTTCCCGTCAGAGGGTTTCTTCCCGACCCTGAATGCGGGAATGTCGATGAAAGATATGATGTACGATTATGAGGGGGTCGCCAAGGCCCTCCTGGCGTACATCAACGAGTATCAGCCCGATGCCTGGTTCGGGGCGCTGTCCCTTGTGCCGGGACGTTGTTTTGACATCCTGGATTACAAGGTGTACGACTGGCCGGGCCAGAAGCTGGCCGATCATCTGGTGTATCAGATGAAAGAGGACGAGTATGTAAAGGCCAGTGAATATGGCGCGCTCGCGGCCGATCCCAGTGGTTTTTTCCTGCGAACCTATCTGCCCCGAGTGTTTGGCGCGTTGGAGCCGCTGGCAAAGATGCCCCTTTTGCCCTCCATTCAGGAAATGCCCATGACGCCGACGGCTCTGATCCCCTTTGGCATGCCCGACGTCCAGGAGGCTTTCAAGCGCCTGATGGAAGCGGGCAATGAGGCCGTCCGCTGGATCCAGGTAATGGGCGGTCTGGGCGCTCAGGTGCGGGCGTTGGGCTGCACCGATTGGGCAGGGGGAGCCGCCAAGGCGCCCTTTGACGCCATCGGCGACACCTTGCGGGGCACCTCGGGCATGATGATGGACATGTATCGAAACGCCGATGCCCTGATCGAGGCCTGCGACCGCTTTGTGCCGCTCATGGTCGAGATGGCCGTGGGCGCTGCCAATCAGACGGGCGTGCCCCTCATCTTTATGCCGCTGCACAAGGGCGCCGACGGGTTCATGTCGAACCGTCAGTTCGAAAAGTTCTATTGGCCGTCCCTGAAAAAGGTCATGCTGGGGATTGCCGAAGAAGGGTGTATCCCTGTCATGTTCGCCGAGGGTGGCTACAACCAGCGCCTTGAAATCATTGCCGATTTCCCCAAGGGCAAGTGCATCTGGTGGTTCGACCAGACCGATATGAAGCGGGCCAAGGAGGTCCTGGGCGACGTGGCTTGTATTGCCGGGAACGTTTCTACGGCATTGATGACGGCCGGCACGCCCGACGAGGTGAAGGCTTACTGCAAAGAGTTGATCGAGACCGCGGGCAAGGACGGCGCCTTTATCCTGACTAACGGCTGCGGCATCGATCACGCCAAGCCTGCCAACGTCAAGGCCATGATGGAGGCCGGCCTGGAATACGGAAGATATCGCTAGACGGAGGGTTCGATCCCTGGCAGGTCACGGACCTGCCAGGGCCATTTCACAAAGGGGAGGACGTTGCACATGTCGCAGGAATTGATCGCAGCATTCGTCGAGATACGCGAAGAGGATGTGCGCAGGATTACGGCCGAGCTGCTGGAATCGGGCGCAGATCCAATGGCTGTCCTGGAGGCCGGCAGGGAAGCGCTCGAGATCATCGGCCAACGCTTTGAAGCTGGGCAGGCCTTTGTGCCCGAGCTGATCATGGCCGGCGAGATCATGGGCGAGATCACCGCTCTGGTCAAGCCCAAGTTGGAGCAGACGGCATCGGCCGAAGCCCTGGGAAAAGTCTTGGTCGGCACGGTAGAGGGAGATATTCACGACATTGGCAAAGACGTGGTCGTGTTCATGCTTGATGCCAACGGGTTTGAGGTGATCGACCTGGGCGTCGACGTCACGCCTCAGACCTTTGTAGACAAGGTCAAAGAGGTCAAGCCGGATGTGGTGGCCCTGAGCGGCCTGCTGACGCTGGCCTACCAATCGATGAAGGACACGGTGGAGGCCATCAAAGAGGCTGGTTTGCGCGATCAGGTCAAGATCATGATCGGTGGCGCTCCCGTGGACGAACATGTACGCGTGTTCTCGGGCGCCGATGCCTGGGGCAAGGACGCGATGGAGGCGGTTGCTTTTGCCAAGCAGTGGACAGGAGGACAGAAATGACAACTCAGACATCTCCCGATTTTGAATTGAGGACCAAGCGGATCAACGATGCCATTGCATTGCGCAAGCCCGATCAGGTCCCTCTGTTTCCTTCGTTTCACCTGTTTCCTGCTCGGTACGCGGGTATGACTTACGAGGAGGCCTTTTACGATCTGGATCGCTGGTTGGCGGCCAACGAAAAGACTGTCCTTGACTACGATCCCGATCTTTACTTTCAGCCCAGTGGCCCCATTGCCGCAGCGGGCGCCGCGCATGAGGCGCTGGACAGCAAGCAGATCAAGTGGCCGGGCCACGGTGTTGCGGCCACTCGGTCCTTCCAGTTTGTCGAGGATGAGTATATGAAGGCGGAGGAGTATGACGAGTTTCTCGCCGATCCCTCCGATTGGACCCTCCGCAAATACCTGCCGCGCATCTATGGCAATTTGCAAGGGTTGGGCATGCTGCCCACCGTCCGGTCTTTGCTGGCCGGCTATGTGGGCGCCGGGATCGTGGGCATCCTTGCCCTGCCTCCGGTGGCTGCCTCCTTGAATGTCTTGAACCAGGCGGCCCAGATTTCGATGCAGTGGACCGTGGGCTATGCCCAGTTTGAGCAAAAGATGAACGCGATGGGCTATCCTGCCTATGCGGCAGCGGTGGCGCTGGCGCCCTATGACCTGATCTCCGATATGTTGCGCGGCATGCGGGGTACCATGAAGGACATGTACCGCTGTCCCGACAAGTTGGTAGCAGCCATGGAATTGCTCCTGCCCGATCAGATCGGGGGCGCCATTCATCAGTGTCAAATGAGCGGCAACCCGCGCGTCTTTATCCCGTTGCATCGCGGCGCCGATGGGTTCATGTCGGCGGAGCAGTTCGAGCGCTTTTACTGGCCTACGCTCAAAGGCTTGTTCTTGGGCCTCATCGATGCCGGGCTGACGCCTGCTCCCTTCTTTGAGGGGGCGTACGACCAGCGTCTCCAGTATCTAAAAGAGCTGCCGCCTGGCAAGATCCTGGGCTGGTTCGAACGTTCGGATCTGATGCAATTGAAGCGAGAACTGGGCGATGTGATGTGCATTGCCAGCGGCATGCCGGTGTCTCTCCTTCAGGCTGGCACGCCAGAACAGGTCCGAGCGGAAACCAAAAAGGTCATCGAGACCATTGGCCGGGATGGGGGCTTTATCATGTCCAACAACACGGTGTTGGACGAGGCCGATCCGGCGTTGGTGAAGGTGTGGGCCGAGGCGACCAAAGAATTCGGCGTGTACTAGGGCTTTGTGCTACAATACAGGGCGAGGTATCGGCGGATACCTCGCCCATTCTTGATCCAAAAGGGAGCCATAATGGAAGATAAGCGCAAAGCCTGGGCAGTGATGGGAGTCGTCTTTTTTGCGAGCATTGTCGTGGCCATCAATCAGTTCAAAGTGCCCCCTGTGATGCAAGTTCTGATGAGTGAACTTGATATCGGTATGGCTGCTGGCGGCTGGCTCATGTCCGCGGTTTCGGTTGCGGCTATTGTCCTTGCCATCCCAGCAGCTTTTCTTCTCACACGGTGGGGCCCCAAAGTGAGCGGCCTGGTGGCCCTGGGTTGCGTCGTGGTCGGATCGGCTGTCGGCGCCGTTGCCCAAACCTTTCCCCTCCTCTTGCTGGGGCGCCTGATCGAAGGGGTCGCTTTGGGGCTTGTCGCCGTCGTGGCCCCTGCGGTGATCAGTATGTGGTTTGAACCCAAAGAGCGCGGCCTGCCGATGGGCATTTGGGCGGCATGGGTTCCCATTGGCAACGTCATTATCTTTAACCTGGCTCATCCCGTGATGGCTGCTTTTGGTTGGCGCTCGGTGTGGTGGCTGGGGGTTCTGGCTGGAGCCCTCGCCTTTGTGGTCTATGCGTTGGTGGTGACCGTGCCCCCCCAACTGGCGCGTCCGGTGGCTTCGGGGCCCGAGAAGCCGGCAAGCTTTGGCAGGATGTTGCTTAATTCGGCGAGTTGGCTCCTGGCGGTCACCTTTGCCGCCTTTAGCTTTGCCATCCTCGGCTACAATACCTGGGCCCCGACCTATCTGTCCAGCGAGTTCGGAATGACTGACACTGTGGCCAGTTTCTATGCCAGTTTGATGTTCATGGCGGCCATCCCCTCCAACTTTCTGGCAGGTTGGGTGATCAACCGCACGCAAAAGGGGTATCATGTCCTGGTGATCAGCTTTGCGGTCTCGAGCCTCCTCTTTTTCCTGGGTTTTCGTTTGCCGGCTGTGGGCATCGTGGCGCCCTTTATGATCGCCCTGGGCTTTGCTTCCAACTTTATTCCCACTGCGGTGTTTACACTGGCGCCCGAAACGATGCCTACGATTCATCTGGCAGGATTGGCCCTGGCTATTGTGGCCATCGGGTCGGGTGGGGGAGGGTTCATCGGCCCCCCTGTTCTGGGAGGAGCGCTGAGCGGCGGCAACTGGGGCCTTGGGAGCATCTATTTGTTGATTGTCATGGTCTTTGGTACAATTACCGGGGTTATTTTGCTGCGGAAGGACAGGAGTTCATGACTATCTACGTTGACTTTCAACCCATTGGCCGTCGGGGTGAATGCTCTGAAGGAGCCAACCTCCTGGACTGCGCCCGTTTGTTGGGCGTGGGCCTGGCCAACCTATGCGGGGGAGCGGGTAGTTGTGGCCGCTGCATCGTTCAAATCATGGAAGGAGAGGTTTCGCCCCCGGCTGAGGGCGAATCCGATTTCCTGTCTGCCCAGCAGTTGGCAGAGGGGTATCGTCTGGCCTGTCGCACTCGGCCCCTGGGTGACTGCAAAGTGCGAGTGCCCGCCGAATCGCTGACGGCGCCCCAACGGACTCAGATCGAGGGTGAGGATCTGGCGGTGGCGCCCGAGCCCATGGTGCAGGTCTACGCGGTGACCATGCCGCCGGCCTCTATCGAGGATTTGCGGTCTGACACCGAACGGGTGGCGGCTGCCCTGGCGGAGCAACACGGATTAGATGGGCCCGTCTTTGACCTGGCGGTAGTGAAACAGCTTTCCCTCTTGCTCCGAGCGGGAAGTGGGATACGCGCTCGCGAGTGGAAGGCGCGCGTGGCCGTGCGCGATGGGGAAGTGGTGGCTCTGTTGCCCGAGGCCGCCAAGCCGTTGGGTGTGGCCGTCGATCTGGGCACAACCAAGGTCGCTGTGTATCTGGTTGATCTCGAGTCGGGGCAGACGCTGGCCTCTCAAGGGCTGATGAACCCCCAGATTGCCTACGGCGAAGATGTGATCGCGCGCATGGCCTATGCCGAAGAGTCACCCGATGCGGCGGCTCAGATGCAAAGCCTGGTCGTTGACGCTTTGAACGCCGCTATGTCCCATCTATGCAAGCAGGTGGGCGCTCAACCAAGTGAAATCGTGGACATGGTTGTGGTGGGCAACACGGCCATGCACCATCTCTTCCTGGGGCTGCCTGTGGGCCAACTGGCTCTCGCACCGTATGTTCCGGCTGTCGGCGCGGCCCTGGACGTAAAAGCCAGGGACCTGGGTCTCGAGATTGCGCCGGGTGGGTACCTGTATCTGCTGCCCAATATTGCAGGCTATGTGGGCTCCGATCACGTGGCGATGCTTTTGTCTTCTGGGGTCAACCAGGCCGAAGGGGTTGTTCTGGCCCTCGATATTGGCACCAACACCGAGGTCTGCCTGATGGATCATGGGCGCATGACCAGTACCTCCTGCGCCTCGGGGCCCGCTTTTGAAGGCGCCCATATCCGACACGGTATGCGAGCAGCCAACGGCGCCATCGAACGGGTGCGGCTGGTGGATGGCGAGGTCGAATACCAGACCATCGGCGACGAGTCGCCTGTGGGCCTCTGTGGCTCGGGTATCCTGGACACCATTGCCGAACTCTATCTGGCGGGCATTCTCGATGCCAAGGGCAAGATGGGCCAGCATGAGCGAGTTCGGGGTGAAGGCGGCAAGAGCGAGTTTCTGATTGTGAGCCAGGACGGCTCCAACACTGACCGCTCGGACATTACCTTCACCCAAAAGGATGTGCGCGAACTGCAATTGGCCAAGGGGGCGATGCGGACGGGCATTAACATACTCCTTGAGACCCACGGGTTGACGGCTTCCGATATCGACCGTGTGATCATCGCCGGGGCCTTTGGTACCTATATCGATGTGGGCAACGCCATGGCTATTGGCATGCTGCCCGATCTGCCCCTGGATCGCTTCAGTCAGGTGGGCAACGCCGCCGGCATGGGGGCCAAAATGGCCCTCATCTCGCGTACCAAGCGGGCCGAAGCCCAGGCGTTTGCCAAGCGCATCGGCTACGTCGAGTTGGCGTCTGCACCCAACTTTTCTCGAACCTTTGCCAAGGCCATGTACCTGGGGCAGGCCGTCTAGGCGATGCATTTCTTCCATTCGCGCTGTTCCGGCGATCTGCTCGTTCAGGCTTGTTGCGAGTTCGCTGGATGCGAGGTCGAGTGCAAGAAGGAGCAATGTCGATAGTATGGGGCCTGAGTGGCGCTTGTTGTGTGATGGCATCACCGATCCGCATCACCACTTTGCCGTAGAGGAAGCCCTGGCCCGGTTGCTGGACGAAGGCCATTCGCCGCCTACCCTGCGTATGCGGCAGGTACGACGTGCCGTGTTCGTAGGAGTCCATCAGGACACCTGGGCCGAGGTGGATGTGGATTTTTGCCGGGCGAACGACATCCAGATTGTGCGCAGGGCAAATGGAGGAGGAGCGGTCTATCACGACGTCGGCAGCTTTTGTTATTCGGCGTTTTTCTCCCGAGCGTTGTTTCCACAGGATGATGCCGAATTGTACCGGTTTTTCGCTGGGCCAGCGATCCAGACTTGCGCCGATTATGGTGTTGTGGCCTGCTTTCAGGGACGCAACGACCTGCTCGTAAGGGAGCGCAAGATCTACGGCTCGGCGCAGATGGCCTGGTATGAGGCCTTTGTCCAGAGCGGCACCTTTTTGGTCAATATCGACTTTGAAGTGATGAGCCGTGCTTTGACGCCACCGGCGCTCAAGTTCGCTGACAAACCAGCTCGTTCTGTTCAAGACCGGGTCACATCCCTGTCTCAAGAGGTGGGACGAGCGCTGGATACTACTGCGGTGATGGCCCGCTTTGCTGATCACGCAGAGTCGATGTGGGCGATACGGCTTGCGCCGGGCGATCTGACCGCCGAGGAGCAGGACCTGGCGCACGAGCTGCTCGATGTTAAGTATGGCACGGATGAGTGGAACCTGGGCTCTCGGCGCACCTATCGGCTTACGTTGGCACAGCGGACAGAGGAGGGCATCCTTTCACTATCTGCCGATGTGGACGGCGATCGGATCGACCAAGTCCGACTTGGCGGCGATGTCTTGCTCAGCGACCGCAATGTCCTGGATCGTCTGGAGAAGATGCTGTCCGGTTGCGATCGAATCCAGGCGCCTGCTATCGTGCGCGCTGCCAGCCTACCCGTTAGCACGCGCGAGGCCTTGCTCAGACTTTTGGAAAAATTGGGAGAGGAAGCTGAGGTTCCTCGTTAAAGGAGGGGACGTGACGCAACCCGTCAAACTGGAGGCTTTTATTGGTTGGCCCCCCACCGCCAAGTGCCGGGAGATGCTGGCAATCCTGGAGGAGGTTGTGCAGCGCCACCCAGAAGTGCGGCTTGCGGTGTTCAAACGCGGCGTTCATGAGTACGACGAAAAACCCAGTCCGCCCATGGCCAAGCTTGTCCACAAGGGCAGCGCGGTACCGGTGTGCTTTCTTGATGGCCAACTCCTCGCCATGCTGCGGGTACCCACCCGGGAAGAGGTAGAGGCCAAAGTGACCGAGAGACTCGGGGCCGCAGGATAGTTCAGAGTCCGTTCGCCTGTTGGCTGTCGGATGAGGGAGACCTTGCCTACAGCGTCAGGGCACGGGGCTGTGGAAGCCAATTCAACGGCGATCAAGCCTCGTCGGGATCAAAGGAGTAGCCGATTCCAGGTACGGTGTGGATAAATTTGGGAGCCCGCGGTTCCGGCTCGATCTTGGCCCGCAGGCGGCTCACCAACCCACGAACCAGTTCCTTGTCCCCTTGTCCGCTATAGCCCCATACCCGCTCGACGATGGCCTCGGTGGGAAGGATCTGATCTCGGTTGCTCATCAGGGTGTAGAGCAGCCGAAACTCCAGGTGGGTCAGGCGCCGGGGTGGCTGGTCGTACAACTGCACGGTACGGGCGGCCGAGTCCAACGTCAATCCCGCCTGGTTCAAGCTGGGCAGGCTGAACAGGGGAATGCTGCCCGCCCTGCGCATCAGCGCCTGCACTTGGGCGATGAGCAGGCAGGCGCTAAAGGGACGGGTGATCACCAGGTCGGCGCCCGCCTGCAACAGCTCGCAGTGATACGCCTCGGGGGCATGGTCGATGACCAAGGCCATTGGCGCCTCGGTTTCGGCCCGGACGCGCCGGATATGGCTTACCGAGTCCCCTTCCAGGGCCAGCACTACCATATCCGCCGGACGTTCCAGCCAGCTTTTCATGGCGCGCTCCAGGTCGTTGCTACTGGTAACGGCCATCCCTGCTCGTTGCAGCACGAGCGATAACACGGCCCTTTCGTCTGGATTCTGCGCCAGCAACATGGCGTACATGAGACCGCGTACCTCCCTCGTCCCTTTGGTTTGATCTGGGGCAAAGTATAGCACCCTAGATCGCAAGCGTCAAATCGGGTGGTTGTTCCTTTCTGGGGGGCTCCTGTCTCGGGGGCGCCGAGGAAGAGTGGCGCGGGTAGTGTTCGCACCTTGGACGGTTTCCGCCGAAAAGAATACACCATCCAGTCTGACACATGGTTGCAGACTTGCCGACCTTGGGCTATAATAGGGCCATCAGATCTGTGGCTGACCTGGAAGAGATGTGCGGAGGGGCTACAGTGTGCCTTTCTCAGCCTTCTGACCCCCCGGTGGCAGCTTTTGCAAAGAGGTGAAAAGTGCAATCAGAAATCCTTCAATCGGAATGGATGTCCGGCCTGCTGAGCCTGGTGCTGGCTGTGCTGGGTGTGGTTGGGATTCACCTGATCGGTCGTCGGATCATGCGCTGGGTGAAATCCACCGACCGTCTTGAAGATGGACGCCGAAAACAGGTCATCACCCTGGTCCAGACCGCTCGCTGGGTGCTGGACATTGGTTTGACGATCGTCGCCTTGATGATGATCTTGAGCGCTTTTGGCGTAGACATCGTGCCCATGCTGGCGAGTGTCGGTGTGGCCGGTCTGGCCGTTAGCCTGGGTGCACAGACCCTGATCAAGGATGTGATTGGGGGGATCCTGATCCTCGTGGAGAATCAGTACGCGGTGGGCGATACGGTCGAGTTGGGCATCGCCAAAGGGCAGGTGGAGGAGATTACTCTGCGTGCGACGCAGGTTCGCGGGCTCGACGGGCAGTTGTACGTGGTGCCCAATGGCGAGGTGCGCATTGTCTCCAACCTCAGCCGGGATTGGTCCAGGGCCACGGTGGATATTGGGGTGGCGTATGAGGAGGATATGGATCGCGTTCTGGCGGTGCTCAAGGAGGGCGTCGCAGCCTTTGGCCAAGATCCGTTGTACGCTCCGGACCTTCTGGACGCGCCGCAGGTGCTGGGCGTCATGAGCCTGGGAGATTGGGCGGCTACGATCCGGATCCTGGCGAAAACGAACCCGGAAAAGCAGTGGGCCATTGGGCGTGCCTTGCGCAAGCATATTCTTGCCCTCTGTGAGCGCGAGGGGATTGTCCTGCCCTATCCCCGGTATGAAGTCTCGGTGAGCGATGCAGCCAGTGGGAATGTTTGGAGCGACGAAACGTGATCGGTTGCGGGGGTGTTCGCTAACGACCTACGCTGAGGTGATCATGGTGGAAAGACTCGAGCGATTGCTCAAGGCTGTGGAAGATGTGTCAAGCGTCCTGATCGTGCCCCATAACGATCCCGATCCCGATGCCATTGCCAGCGCTCTGGCTTTGGAGGCCTTGCTGCGAGATCGAGCCGGAATCGTGAGCCGAATCCGCTATGAGGGCCTTGTGGGTCGAGCTGAGAACCAGGCGCTGGTGCTCTATCTCCAGTGTCCCCTCAAGCGTCTGAAGGCCAGGGATCTTAACGGCCCGGAACCGCTGGCTTTGGTCGATACCCAGCCGGGCGCTGGGAACAACCCATTGACGGCTCTGCACAAACCCCTCCTCGTGTTTGACCACCATCCCTGGCGAGAAGCCAGCGGCGCTGTGCCCTTTTCCGACGTCCGTACCGGTGTAGGATCCACCTCGGCCGTCCTGGTCGAGTATTTGAGGGCCGCCGAGATCGAGATCCCGCCCCCTTTGGCCACCGCCCTCTTTTACGGCATCAAAACCGACACGGCCGGGTTGATTCGGAGCGCAAGCTCCACCGACCTGACAGCCTATCACTTCCTGCAACCACGCATCGATGTGGATGCCCTCATCGAGATCGAGAGCGCTCAGGTACCCGAGATCTATTTCCAGGGGTTGGATGCGGCGCTGCATGCGGCCCGCGTGTACAAGGGGATCATTATTTCCTACATCGGGTCCATGCAGCGGCCCGATATGGCTGCCGAGATGGCCGATCTGCTGCTGCGGCTGCGCCGCATCAAGTGGGCGATCTGTATGGGGATGTACGGCGGAAAGCTGATCCTGGCGGTGCGCGCCCGGGTGGATCGGCCCGGCGCTGGGCGCATGGTGCAGGCCATCGTGGGCGACGAGGGGATGGCCGGTGGGCATGGTCTGATGGCAGCGGGCCAGATTCCCCTGCGCAATGCAGAGCCCGAGCAATTGGCCTGGGAACTGGCCGGACGGGCGCTCGAGTATCTCAAAATAGGACGAGATAGCCAGTGGAAGCCGCTACTTGGGTAGACGGATGGCGCATTCCATCAAATGGAGGCAAGGTGTATGCACGGCAATGAATCGACGGTCTATCCTTATATCCCCAATTCTGCGCCCGCGATCAAGGCAGAGATGCTGGAGGAGGTGGGCGCGCACAGCGCGGACGAATTCTATGCCGATATACCAGAGTCGCTCCGCCTGAGAGATGGCATTACGCTGCCCCCACCCTATCTGTCGGAATATGCCCTCAAGCGACACGTGGAGGGGTTGCTGGCCTGCAACCAACCGGCGACAGAGTTGTTGAGTTTTCTGGGCGCGGGTTGTTACCAGCATCACGTGCCCGCCATCTGCGACGAGGTGAATCGCCGCTCCGAGTTCTTGACGGCCTACGCCGGCGAGCCATACGACGATCATGGGCGCTTTCAGGCATTGTTCGAGTATGCCAGCATGATGGGCGAATTGTTGGAAATGGATGTGGTCAACGTGCCGACCTACGACGGGTTTCAGGCGGCTGCCACGTCGCTGCGCATGGCCTGCCGGCTCACCGGCCGGCGCCAGGTGTTGCTCTGTCAGACCATCCATCCCGACAAGCTGTCCAAGATCCGGGACTATCTTCAGCCCAATTTCGACATCCGACTGGTTGGCTACGATCCGGTGACGGGCCAGCTTGACCTCGCCGACCTGGATCGGCAGCTATCAAAGGCCAGCGCGGCCGTCTTGTTCGAGAACCCCTCCTATCTGGGTTTTGTAGAAACCCAGGGTCAGGCCATCGCCGATCGGGCTCACCGGCAGGGAGCCGTCGCGGTGGTCAGCGTCGAGCCGACCTCTCTTGGGGTCCTCACCCCGCCCTCCCGCTACGGCGCTGACCTCGTCTGTGGCGACATCCAGCCTCTGGGCATGCACATGCAGTATGGCGGCGGGCACGGGGGCTTTATCGCCAGCCGCGACGAGGAGGCCTATGTCATGGAATACCCCTCGCGCCTCTTTGGGATTGCGCCCACTCGGGTCCCCGGCGAGTATGGCTTTGGCGACGTGGCCTACGAACGAACCTCCTTTGCCATCCGGGAAGAGGGAAAAGAGTGGGTCGGAACGGCGGCAGCGCTGTGGGGGATCACGGCTGGGGTGTACCTGGCCTTGATGGGCCCCCAGGGCATGCACGAGCTGGGGGAGGGTATCATGGCCCGCGCTCGCTATGCGGCCCTGCAACTCGATCGGATTCCCGGGGTGCGGGCGCCGGTCTTTCAGGCTCCCTTTTACCAGGAGTTTGTCGTGGATCTGAATGGGACGGGTCGGACTGTGTCTGAGATAAACCGAGCCCTGCTCCAACAGGGGATTCTCGGGGGCAAAGACCTCTCTGGCGAATTTCCCGAATTGGGCCAATGCGCCCTGTTCTGTGTATCGGAGGTGCACACCCAACAGGACATCGACCGGCTGGCGGACACTTTGAAGGAGGTTGTGAGCTGACATGGACCAACGAGACATCTCCCTGCATCGGTTCACCAATGGACGGCTCAACCTGCGGCGGTTCCACCAGGCACGGTGGGACGAGCCGGTGATCATGGAACTGGGCCGCGCGGGACAGCGCGGCATTCTTGTCCCGAAGGTCGAGGGGGGCATCCGGGAGCAAGTGGGTGATGGGCTGGAATCCCTTCCCGATTCGATGCGCCGCGCCACGCCGCCGCGCCTGCCCGAACTCTCCCAGCCCCAGGTGTTGCGCCACTATATGCGGCTGTCTCAGGAGAACCTGGGCGCTGACCTCAACGTGGATGTGGGCCAGGGAACCTGCACCATGAAGTACAGCCCCAAGATCAACGACCAACTGGCGGCGGCGCCCGAAATGGCCGACCTGCACCCATTGCAGGACGTCGACACCGTCCAGGGCATTTTGGAACTGATGGCGCGGTTTGAGGCGATCCTCCAAGAGATCTCGGGGATGGATCACTTCCCGTTGCCGCCGGGCGGGGGTTCGGCGGCAATTTATACCCATGCTTCCATCAGCCGCGCCTACCCCGCCGCGCGCGGCGAGGCCGATCAGCGGGATGAGATGATTACCACTATCTTTTCCCACCCCTCGAACGCGGCTTGCGCCCGGACTGCCGGTTTTCGGGTGATCACCCTCTATCCCGATGAGGATGGCTATCCCGATCTGGAGGCGCTGCGGGCCGTCGTCTCGGAACGGACGGCAGGCTTGATGATCACCAATCCCGAAGATACCGGTATCTACAATCCCAAGATCGAAGAGTTTGTGCGGGTGGTGCATGAAGCGGGAGGCTTGTGTGCCTACGATCAGGCCAACGCCAACGGCATTCTGGCCATCACCCGAGCCCGAGAAGCGGGCTTTGATCTCTGCCATTTCAACTTGCACAAGACCTTTTCCACGCCCCACGGCTGCGGGGGACCGGGCGGGGGCGTGTGTGGCGTCACCGCGGCGCTGGCCCCCTTTCTGCCGGTACCCACCGTCGAGTTTGACGGCAGCCGCTACTACCTGGATTGGGATCGGCCCGATAGCATTGGCAAGATCGGCCCGTTCTACGGCAACGCTGCCGTCATCCTCAAGGCCTATGCCTGGGTCATGAGCCTGGGCGCAGAGGGGTTACGCGAGGTGGCCGAAATCGCCGTCCTGAACAACAACTATATGCTGGCGCACATGAAAAAGATCAAAGGGGTAAGCGCGCCCTATGCCCCGGGCAAGCGCCGCATCGAACAGGTGCGGTACAGTTGGCAGGATCTCACAAAAGAGACCGGCGTCCATTCGGAAGAGCTGGGCCTGCGGGCGGCCGATTTTGGTGTGCATTATTGGACCAGCCACCATCCCTTTGTGGTGCCCGAACCCTGTACGCTGGAACCCACCGAGTCCTATGCCAAGGAGGAGCTGGACGAGTATCTGGACATCCTGGCCCACGTGGCCCAAGAGGCCTATCGCGATCCCGAGCGGGTCAAGGCGGCGCCCCATAATAGCACCATCCACACCATCGAGCACGCGCCTTTTGACGACCCGGCCCAGTGGGCCACCACCTGGCGGGCCTATCGGCGCAAGGTTCAGCAACCGATTCAAGGAGAAGAGCCGTGAAACTGGGATTGATTATCAACCCGGTCGCCGGCATCGGGGGCCGGGTGGGCCTCAAGGGCAGCGACGGCGCCGACATCCAGCGCAAGGCCCTTGAGCTGGGCGCGGTGCCTCGGGCTCAGGAGCGGGCCATCGCTGCCCTCCAGCGCCTGTCATCGGTTGAGGGCCTGGAGGTTGTGACCTATCCGGGGGAGATGGGCGAGGGGGCCGCCCGCGCCTGCGGTTTTGAACCGACGGTGATCGGTTCGGTCGCCCCGGGCCACACTACGGCGGCCGATACCCGCCAGGCGGCCCGCGAGTTGTTAGCCCTGGGCGTCGATCTGCTGTTGTTCGCCGGGGGCGACGGCACCGCCCGCGACGTCTATCAGGCCGTCGGGCTCGATCTGGTAGCGTTGGGTATCCCGGCGGGCGTCAAAATCCACTCGGCTGTGTATGCCACCAGTCCCGGCAGCGCCGGTGAACTCGCGGCCCTCTACCTGGAGGGCCGGATCGATTCGGTGCGCGAGGCCGAAGTGATGGACATCGACGAGGAAGGGGTGCGCCAGGGGGTCGTTTCGGCCAAGCTGTACGGCTATCTCAAGGTCCCCTTTCGCCCGAGCATGGTGCAAAACCTCAAAATGCCGAGCACGGGCGAGCAGGCGGCTGTGGCCGAGATCGCCCACGA